>DDAT01000001.1:0-251785 GCA_002332985.1 Acinetobacter lwoffii
GTCATCGCCAGCTCATTATTCGAAATCCCCCTCCGCCAAGGCAGAGGGGGATTTTTTTTATGCGTGGAATTTAGTCAAATAAATGTTATTTATGTGCTATTTCGACTGAAACATCACATAAAAATAAAATTGAGAGGCGTATACTGAACCGGTCTATGGAGCGGATATGTCCTCAAATTCATCTTCAAGCCATATTGAATATGGCTCTTCTGCTTTTAAAGCAGTGATTTTTTCCTTATTCCTTGCTGGCTTTGCCATTTTTTCATCACTGTATTGCGTACAGCCCATGATGCCGATTCTGGCTGATTATTTCCAGGTCAGCCCGACTCAAAGCAGTTTCCCTTTATCTTTTTCTACCATTGCCTTGGCAGTTGGTCTTATTTTTACTGGGCTGATCTCGGACCGATTTGGTCGTAAGCCGATTATGGTCTGGTCTCTATTTTCAGTCTCAGTATTATTACTATTAAGTGCAATATTGCCGATCTGGTCCGTGTTTCTGACCACACGAGTAATGATTGGATTGACAGTCAGTGGTGTCGCAGCAGTCGCGATGACTTATATCGGGGAAGAAATTGCAGAAAAAGATATCGGTTTTGCCATGGGCTTATATATTTCTGGCACAGCGATAGGTGGTATGGGAGGGCGTTTAATTGCCGGAGTTTTAGTTGATTTTATCTCTTGGCAATCTGCTACTTTGTTGATTGGTATTTTAAATCTCTGTATTGCAGGCTTATTTTATTACCTCTTACCCGCTTCGCAACATTTTAAAGCCTATCCAATCAAGCTGAATCGTTTTAAAAACTCATTTAGGCAGAATCTTGCTGATCCGAAACTTCGGGTTTTATTCCTGCAAGGTTTTATCTTGATGGGCTGCTTTGTCTCGGTATTTAATTATCTGAGTTATCGCTTGATCCAAGCGCCATTTGAGCTATCTCATGTCTGGATTGGTGTGATTTCGATTACTTATTTGGCCGGTATTTATAGCTCCCCTCGAGCAGCATACTGGGGACGGCATTATGGCAAATTCAGAATATTGGTAGCCATGATTCTGATGATGCTTGCGGGCTTGACGCTGATGCTGATCAATCAGTTGGTTATTGTTTTTATTGGATTGCTGATTTTTACTTTTTCTTTTTTTGCTGCCCATTCGACCGCCAGTAGCTGGGTGTCGATCCAGTCGTTACAGTATCGGGCAGTCGGTTCGTCGCTGTATTTATTTTGCTATTATCTGGGTTCAAGTGTGTTGGGGAGCTCAAGCGGATTGGTATGGGAAAATTATGGCTGGATAGGATTAACTGTGTTTATTACCACGTTATTACTAGTGGGTTTGGCATTCAGTTTAAAACTCCGTTCTAATTAGAGACTCTGTCCAGTCTTTCAACCTAATAAATAAGATCAATTTCTTTTTTGATATATTTAAACTTTAGATTCAAATGACAAAGAGAGCGTGATTCAGTTAGTCTCTGATTTTGTATAAATTATAATCAAGCAAGCTAGACCTGATTCATGGTAAAATAATCGGCTTTCATCTTTGATCTTATTTTTAGATCTCCTATCATCTGCCAGCCGAGAATTGCTAGCCATGTCTACTGCTTATACCATGCAGACTGCGCCAAAAGCGTTGTTTGATTACGACAAATATTGGGCGTCTTGTTTTGACCCTGCGCCATTTTTGCCGATGTCACGCGAGGAAATGGATCAACTCGGCTGGGACAGCTGTGATTTTATTTTAGTTTGTGGTGATGCTTATATCGATCATCCGTCTTTCTGTTCAGGCATTATTGGTCGTACGCTAGAAGCACAAGGCTTCCGTGTCGGCATTATTGCACAGCCAGACTGGACCAGCGTGGATGCGTTCCGCGTTTTGGGTAAACCGAATATTGCTTGGGGTGTAACAGCAGGGAATATGGATTCTATGATCAACCGTTATACGGCTGACCGTAAAATCCGTTCTGATGATGCCTATTCACCAGACAATCAGCCAAACAAACGTCCAGACCGTGCGGCAACCGTGTATTGCCAGCGTGTCCGTGAAGCTTATCCGGATGTACCAGTATTGCTCGGCGGTATTGAAGCGTCGTTACGTCGTATTGCACATTATGATTACTGGTCAGACAAAGTCCGTCGTTCAGTCTTGATGGATTCAAAAGCCGATCTTTTAATGTACGGTAATGGCGAACGCTCAATCACTGAAATTATGCATCGTCTGGCACGTGGCGAGAAAATTCACGAGATTACTGATGTTCGCGGTACTGCGTTCATTGTGAATAAACACAACCGTGCCTCTAAAGCCAAATTTGTTGAAATTGCATCGAATGATGTCGATGCCATTGGCCGTGTTGATCCAATTATTAACCCGTATGTCATGACTGAAGATATCGATGGTTGTGAGATTGAACAAGGGAAGGATTCTAGCCAGTATCAAGGTTTCCAAAAAGAACATGTCGCCAATCCGATTGTGCGAGCAGGGGATGACCTAGATCCTGATACGCAAATTGTGCAACTGCAACCGGCTTCTAAAGCGATTAAACATAAGTTACCGCCGCGTGAATTGGCCGTAATCCGTTTGCCTGCTTTTGAAGAAGTTGCTGCAGATCCAGTGCTTTATGCACATGCCAACCGTATTCTGCATCTGGAAACCAATCCGGGAAATGCGCGTGCTATGGTACAAAAGCATGGTGAACGTGATGTCTGGTTGAATGCACCGCCAATTCCGTTGACTACCGAAGAAATGGATTACGTGTTTGACCTGCCTTATGCACGTCTGCCGCACCCTGCTTATGGCAATGCACGTTTCCCGGCATTCGACATGATCAAGTTCTCTGTGAATATCATGCGTGGCTGTTTCGGAGGCTGTACCTTCTGTTCGATTACAGAACACGAAGGTCGTATTATTCAGAACCGTTCTGAAGAATCGATTCTACGAGAAGTGGAAAAAATCCGTGATACCGCACCGGGTTTTACCGGTATTATCTCGGACTTGGGTGGCCCAACAGCCAACATGTACCGTTTGGCCTGCAAAGATCCTGAGATTGAAAAGAACTGTCGTAAACCATCTTGCGTATTCCCGGGGGTTTGCCAAAACCTGCATACCGACCATGCGCCATTGACGCAGTTATATCGTAAAGCACGTTCTTTACCAGGCATTAAAAAAATTCTGATTGGTTCAGGCCTACGTTATGACCTTGCGGTTTTAAACCCTGAATATGTCAAAGAACTTGTCACCCATCATGTCGGTGGTTACTTAAAAATTGCGCCTGAACATACCGAAAAAGGCCCACTCAATAAAATGATGAAGCCGGGTATTGGTACCTATGACCGCTTCAAGCAAATGTTTGATCGTTACAGTAAAGAAGCCGGTAAGGAACAATACTTGATTCCTTACTTCATCGCGGCGCATCCGGGCACCACCGATTACGACATGATGAATCTGGCGATTTGGTTGAAGAAGAATGGTTTCCGTGCCGATCAGGTACAGACCTTCTATCCATCACCGATGGCGACTGCAACTACTATGTATTACACGGGTAAAAACCCGCTGGCGAAAGTGGCGCGTTATACTGAAAATGTTGACATTGTGAAAGGTGAGAAGCGTCGTCGTTTGCACAAAGCTTTCTTGCGTTATCATGATTCAAACAACTGGCCTTTACTGCGTGAAGCCCTGAAAGAAATGGGTCGTCAGGATTTGATTGGTAATTCGAAACAGCATTTGATTCCGACTTATCAGCCTGTAGGCAGTGCAGACGGTCAGTATCAATCAGCGCGTAAGAAAAACTCGACGGTTGCCGGTGATTCGCAAAAACGTACGGGTGAGCAGGGGAACCGTAGCAAGGCTGCACAAGCTCAGTCACGTCCTTCAAATACCAAAAAACGTCCTGAACGTGGTCAAATTCTGACCCAGCATACCGGTTTGCCGCCGCGTGAAACAGGCGATGCCAAAAAACCGTTTGGTGGGCCAAAGCCTAAAGCGAAGCCCAAATCACGTGCATAATTAAGTTAATAAAAAGACACTTCGGTGTCTTTTTTTAGCTCTTAGGTAAAGTAACGTAGCCTGAGCTTGTGCGTTGAAAGTGTAAAAGAATATATTATTTGAACTAAGTTCTTTAAAAAGTGATATAAAAATAACACTTTGTCGGAATTGTCCTACAGTTGGGCAGATATGTATTGCGGTCAATTCCATGGATGTTTTAGAGTGCATTATCAGTACTTTAAATCCACTTTCATTGGCATCTAGAGAGATGTCACTTTAGGTAACACAGAATCGAGTTTTGATACCAGTTGTATGGGTATTTAAACAGATTGGTTGTTATATCTATTTAAAATAAAGCGTGGGTTTATACTGCACAACAATAAAACAAAAATGATTATAAGAATTCAAGGATTTAGGCATGACCACCTATATTATGATTGGGAGTTTCCTGCTCTTCTGTGTCGTGCTCATGGCATGGAAAAAGCTCGGAAATAATTCCAAACCACAAGACAGTGCGTTAAAGCAACGTGCTATTTTTAACCTGAATGAGCAATTGACCTTCACCCGTTTGAGGGAAGTATTACCTGAATACATCATTTTGGCACATGTTTCCTATGATGCCTTAATGACGACTAAATTTAACCGGACTCGACATAAGTACCGCAACCTGACTGCAGATTTTGTAATTCTGGATCAGCAGCATCAGATTCTAGCCGTGGTAGGAGTGGATGATCCCTTAATCTTAAAGCGTCCCCAGCAGACGGGTTTTCAGGATGCATTACTGACCATGGCCGGTTATCGGGTAATTCGTTACGATGATGTGCCGGAATATTATCAGTTGCGCCAGGACTTCTTGCAGGAGCAAACGCAAATGCAGAAAATGCCCAAATATACAGTTAGCAATGATCTGAAAAAATATTATTTATATTCGGATTTAGAGCGTAGTAAAATCAAAGCAGTCGGTTAAAACAAAAAAGCATGCCAGAAGCATGCTTTTTTTATGAGTATCGATCTTAAAACATTATTCTGGTTTAACCGCCACGACAGTCAGTTCGACCAATACCCGTGGATCATAGAGTTTTGCTTCTACACAGGTACGAGGCAGCGCTTCGATATCAGCGACCCAGGCATCCCAGACTTCATTGAAGGCTGCATAATCTTTTTCAATGTCTTTCAAATAGATGGTTACCGACATGATGTGACTTTTGTCTGTGCCGGCATCTGCCAGAAACTGGTCAATAATATCTAAAGTCTGTTGGGTTTGCCCTTTAATATCCAGTTCGACATCTGTGGCCAGCTGGCCGGCAAGATGTACCAGATTACCGGCAATGGCAATTTCCGAAAAGCGTTTCGATACATGTAAACGTTCAACTGTCATGTTGTTCATCCTGAGTTTTGGGCATCAGGGCTGCGACCAGTGCAGTCAGCAGACAACCCACCGCCAGATAGATGGCTACATAATGCCATGAACCATCCGCCCAAATCACCAGTGCCGCTGCAATAAATGGGGTAAAACCACCCCCAATGATGCTCGCCACCTGATAGCCAACTCCGGCACCGCTGTAGCGGTATTCTGTGCCAAACAGGGAGGTGAAAATCGGTTGATGGACACTAACCACCATATCGTGTGCAACGTTGGCCAGTAAAATTGCGCCAACAATAATCATCCAGGTGTTTTGTGCATCGAGCGCCATAAAGAAGGGAAAAGCTGAAAGCGCACCAATCAAACCACCCCAGACACACATTTTCTGATGATTAAATTTATCTGCCAGCCAGGCAAAGAAGGGAATACTGAAGCAGCTGATGGCCCCGACCATCAAGGTAATATTCAGGAAGAACTGTTTGTCCATGCCCAGATTACTGGTCGAATAGTTCAAGGCGAAATTGGTGACCAGATACATGGTCAGCAATTCGGTCAAGCGTAAAGCAATGATATAGAAGAAAGCTTTAGGGTGTTTACTGATGGCCTGCAAGATCGGCAGCTTTTCTGGCTGATGATCTGCTTTCACCACCTTTTCTACAAACTCTTGTGATTCATCCTGATCACGGCGAATCCACATCGCTACAGCTAACAATACGATACTGGCCAGAAAGGGAATACGCCATGCCCACTCGGCAAAGGCTTCTTCACCCAGTGTCGCAATAATAATCGACACTGCACCGGTGGCCAATACCAAGCCAACACCATAGCCGACCTGAACGCCACTGCTATAAAAGGCTTTTTTACCCTTGGGTGCATTTTCAACTGCCATCAGAGCTGCGCCGCCCCATTCACCACCGACAGCAAAGCCTTGCAAGGCTCGACAAAACACCAACAGCACCGGAGCCCACCAGCCAATTGCCTCGAAATTTGGCAGTAGACCAATCCCGACCGTGGAAATTCCCATCAGGATTACCGTGAGTACCAGCATTTTTTTACGGCCGAGCTTGTCACCAAAGTGACCAAATACCACACCACCTAAAGGACGAAACAGGAAGCCGACCCCAAAGGTGGCCAGAGCCGCAAGGGTACCCATGTTCTCGCCAATACTGGGGAAAAACTGATCTTTAAAAATTAAGGCTGCAACAATGCCATAAAGGAGAAAATCATACCAATCGACAACAGCACCAACAAAACTAGATAGCGCAGCTTTACGTGCGCGTTGTTCTTGAACAATAGAAGAATTTACAGAAGACATGCAGGAGGGGATTCCATGAGTTACATCAGAGTTGCCCTGTAATATTCGGATTTGATCGTCACGCTAATCACAGGACAGCATGCTGAAAGTAAAGGTGATTTTCAGCATCTCAGCACATACATGGATAATGCATTGCGCAGATAGAGTACTCTAAAAAATCAAAATGTAAAAACAAAGTTGCCGTATTTTTAAACTGATGCCTAAAACGTGATCAAAAAAGGTTTAGAGCAGCAATAACTGGGTTTCAGTCTCGGGGACGCTGAGCTGATACACGCCAACACCGATCAGCCGGAATTGCATCTGCGGGGCAATATGCAGGTCGTCGAGCAGTAAGTCCAAGGCTTGGGCTAATTCCTGTGGGCTACGCAGCACCTGTTTAAAACTTTTACTGTGTTGCATCACCTGAAAGTTCTTGAGTTTTAATTTGACCGTAACGCCGCGAGCCGAAAGCTGTTTCTTTTGCAGACTTTGCCATACTTGTCCAAGTAAAGGTTCCCAATAGGGGCGACATTGGTTCAGATGCAGGTCATCATCAAAAGTGGTTTCTTTGGAAATTTGCTGGCGTTCCCGTTCTACTTCGACCGGTCGTTCATCAATACCTTGAGCGTACAAAAACAGCCGCCGGCCATATTTGCCAAAATGTTGAATCAGTAAGGCTTCATCAATTTGCTGTAAATCGCCTAAAGTTTCTAGATTCAGACTTTTCAGTTTTTCCTGAGTGACTTTTCCCACGCCGGGAATTTTTTTCAGCGGCAGATCCTGGATAAAACGCTGTACCTGCGAAGGTTTAATTACACAGATGCCATTCGGTTTGTGCCAGTCCGAAGCAATTTTAGCGAGAAATTTATTGGGTGCCACACCGGCAGAAGCAGTTAATCCGGTGGCTTGAAAAATATCCTCGCGAATTCGCATGGCGACTTCGGTGGCACTGGGAATCTGCTGTAAATTCTCCGTGACATCCAGAAAGGCTTCATCCAGAGACAGTGGCTCAATCAGGGAAGTATATTGCTGGAAGATCTGATGAATCTGTGCCGATACTTGCCGGTATTTGGCAAAATCTGGCTCAATCACGATAACTTGAGGACACAGTTTGCGCGCCTGCCCCATGGACATGGCAGAACGCAGGCCATAAACCCGTGCCGGATAGGAGGCAGCCGCGACCACCGCCCGAGGATGATGCGAGGCTATCACCACAGGTAAGTCTTTCAGTTCTGGACGTTCACGCAGCTCTACCGAGGCATAAAACGCATCCATATCAATATGAATAATTTTGCGCATATCCGCTATCTTAAGGGGCTTTAATCGGATTGGGAAGCGAAGGCTGAGTTGAGTAAATAGGGTTGCGGTCCACTGAGCAGAACGACTTTGGTCCCTTGTGTCTCGGCAGCCTGAATCAGAAGTTGCAAACTTTTTGGGGTGTCATCGGCAAGACGAGGTAAAAATTGCAGCGGCTGGTTTAAAGGCTGAAAAAAATCATCCCAATGCATTGGAATCACCACTTTGGGCTTGAGCATGTTCAGGGTTTCAGCTAGATATTGTTGCTGATAGGCAGAAGATTGTCTGGAAAGCTGGGCAATGCCTAAAAATAAAGTATCGACCTGTAGGTTTTTAAATTGATCCGGGATAAATCCGGTACTGGCCTTGACCAGAATTTTATATCTCGCATGCTCAATCAGGTAATCGAAACTGCCGCCTTCTTTAAATTCGGAAAATTTGGCCGGAAGGGTTAAAGGCTGTAGCAGCTCTTTGCCTAAATCATCATTTACCACTGTGGGCGGGGTATGTTGTGAGGGAATTGCAGTGATCTGGAAATGCCCCCATTGCTGTACTTGCCAAGGCTTAATCGGCTGTAATTGCTGTGGAGTAACTTTGGGATTTGCCCGGGCGATATTCAGGGTGCTTTGCGAACCGACCACAGCAGTTTCGGGAAGCATCTCTAGTAAAGCCGGGACATCCAGAACATGATCATAATGAGAATGACTGACCAGAATGGCTTGGGTTCGGCTCAATTCATGGCATTGTACCAGTTGTTCTAAGAGCAGCTTATCACTTTGAATAGGTCGAGTAATTACTTGCCGCAAAGATGGCCGGCTAAAGAAACCATCGATCAGGATCTGATCGTGGCCATCATCGAGTAACAGGGTGGACACACCAAAAAAATTGACTGTAAGCCCGTGAACGGATATACCGGTTTGCGGCTGCCACGCTTTAAAGTCACTAACCTTGCCCGAAGCTTGCAACAGATAAGCCAGCATACCCGCGATGAGTAGGAGTAGAATCACCAGACCGAGTAAAATGCCTTTTATCCATTTCAATCTTTTTATTTCCTTGTTGTTTTTATAAAGAACTTGTTTTCAGGCGATCAGCTTTATTTCGCTTTATTCTCAGATGAAGGTACTACAATCGCATTCTTTTTGAGAAAATCCAGCCATTGCTGTTCTGAGCCATAAAAAACATTCAGGTCTACCGGTGTGGTAATACCGGGAATTTTCCCCTGACTGGTATGTTGCCAAAACGTCCATTTAGGCTGATCTTTTAAATCAGGTAGACCCTTATATTCACGTACCCAGAGTGGTACATCAGGAAAATGCCCTGCCAGTACAATATTATAAAAAGCTTTAGAAATATAGAAAATCGGCTGCTTGCCATAATGCTTTTTCAGGGCATCGTGCATCACCTGAATTCCGTTTAAGAGCTGCTCTTTAGAATAGGTATTGATACAGTTGCTGTCATATTCCAAATCAATCACTGGCGGTAAGGCATCCGGTTTATTCGGGACAGCATCGATAAAGTTCTGTGCCTGAATGCTGCCATCGCGGCAGAGGCGGTAGAAATGATAGGCACCGACCAAAAAGCCGCGTTCACGTGCTTTCAACCAATTTTCCTGAAAACGGGTATCTTTAAAATCACCGCCTTCAGTGGCTTTCAGATAAACAAAATGGTATTTTTCAGGCGAAATCTGCTGCCACTGAATCTCTTTCTGATGGTGCGATACATCAAAACCCTGGATCGGATAATCAGCTGCATGGGCAGAGGGTGCTTTCATCAGGCATAGATAGATCATGGCGCTAGCGATCACAGTGATCAGAATGCCCAGCCCAATCAAGAGCGATTTATTAGCTCTGTTCGGAGCCTGATTTTTTTGCATTTCCAGTCCTTGCCTATATGTGATTTAGCCTAAAACTTACAATCAGCCCGAAGTGAATAGATCGCATCAGACCGGGGTATTTTTAGGAATATGCCAGAAAATATAGGCCGCGATAATATTGATACAGCCTAAACAGATCAGTGACACATGAAAAGCAGCCACCAGATTGTTGGCGCCGTAATAGGCACTCAGCATGTTTACCAATGTTCCTGCCAGCGCCACCCCGATACTCATCGATAGCATCATGATCATCGACAGGAAACTGTTGCCGCTACTGGCATCCTGCTGGCTTAAGTCCTTTAAGGTCAGGGTATTCATCGACACGAATTGCAGTGAATTTAAAATGCCGAAGATGAAGAAATGAATCGCACGGAGCCAGATCGGAGTTTCCGCCGTCGTCAGGGCAAAACTGGCAATACACAGACCCACCAGCAAAGTATTGACCAGTAATACCCGGCGATAGCCAAAACGCTGAATGATGTTGCGGATAATCGGTTTGGAGGCCAGCGAACCGAGCACAGTCGGAATCATCAATATACCGGTAATAAAGGGTTCGAAACCGAAAGCCACCTGCAACATCAGCGGCAGTAAAAACGGAATTGAGTTGCCGCCGAGACGGGCAAAAAAATTACCCAAAATACCAATCGCATAAATTTTATTTTTAAACAGCCGGCTGCGAAACAGGGCATTGCTATGCGTATGCGAATGATAGGCATAAATCAGGGTGGCCAATAAACCGACCAAAATTAGGCTCAGGCTCCACCACAGCGAGTTTTGTGGACTGGCAAAATTTTCAATTCCCAGACAGAGGCCCACCATGGCCACGACCAGCAAGATAAAGCCCCAATAATCAAAGCGGGCGACTGTAGGTTCAAGTACATTCGGCATGGCCTTAAAGGTAATCAGCGCGCCCAGTAAGCCAATCGGTAAATTGATCAGGAAAATCCAGTGCCAGGACAGGTATTCTACCATCCAACCACCTAGGGTCGGGCCAATCAATGGACCAATCAGACCGGCCAGACTCATCAGGCTCATGGCGGCCAGAAACTGGGTACGGGGAATGATCTTCAGCATCGCCAAACGGCCGACCGGTAGCAATAATGCACCACCTATCCCTTGAAAGATCCGGTACACCAATAATTCATTCAGGCTACTTGACCAGGCACAGCCCAAAGAGGCCAAAGAGAAAATAATAATTGCAGCAAAATAGGTATTTCTGACCCCGAACCGGTCTGCCAGCCAGCCACTTAAAGGAATGCAGGCTGCCACAGACAGCACATAAGCCACAACCACACTATGCATGCGTAGCGGATCTTCCTGCAAATTTTGGGCAATTGCAGGTAGGGCGGTATTAATAATGGTGGTATCCAGCCCCTGCATGAAAAAGCCAATCGAGACCAACAAGACCAGCAGTCTGAACTCGGGATCTAAGGCTTGATGCGTAGGCGTGGCATTCATAATTCTGGAAAACTGAAAATTTTGAATAGTTTAAAGGAATCAGTCGAGTCTGTCGTATATAAAGCGTGTCAACTTTTATAGCAGTGTTGTGTCAAGTAACTGCAACCGATCTGTCATGGCACTGCAATGCTCTGGTTATAAATTGGTCACGAATTCTTCATGATAGATCAACAAAAAATGAAATTAAAATTAAAGTCATTGATAGTGGCCATGCTGGCTGTGGGGATGGTGGCATGTGGAAGTGAGAATGAAAATGAAACACCGGTTCCAATCGTCGAGGCTACACCGAACTCGATCGAGTTAAGCAAATTAGCTGCTTATGAATCGGGTATGTTTGCGCAAAGTGCAGCAGAAATTCCGGCCTTTGATGCCGAGAGTCAACGCCTATTCGTGGTCAATGCCAAAGAAGGCGTATTGGATGTACTGGATTTAAGTCGACCTGATCAGCCGAAAAAAATAACATCTATCACGGTCGATGACATTGCGCCAGAGGCTGAGGTCAACAGTGTCGCGGTACATAATGGCATTGTCGCCATTGCGATTCAGGCTGCTGTGAAAACCGATCCTGGCTATGTGGCCTTATATCAGGCCAAAGACCTGAGCAAGCTGGCCCACGCACAGGTGGGCGCCTTGCCGGACATGCTGACTTTCACACCAGATGGTCAAAGCTTGTTGGTGGCCAATGAAGGCGAGCCTTCTGATGATTATCAGGTTGACCCTGAAGGGTCGGTGTCTGTCATTAATCTGGCCAATTTAAAAGCCCCGATCGTTCGTACAGCAGACTTTAAGGCCTTTAATGGACGGGAAGCAGCATTGCGTGAACAGGGCATCCGCATTTTCGGACCAAAGGCCAGCGCAGCGCAGGATTTTGAACCTGAGTACATCACTGTTTCAAAAGATGGAAAAACCGCCTGGGTTGCCTTACAGGAAAACAATGCCTTGGCCAAAATTGATGTGGCTTCTGCCAAAGTACTTGCTGTTTATCCATTTGGCTTCAAAGATCATGGCATGAAGGGTCATGGCATGGATATCAGCGATGCGGATGGTATCGACGGTAAAGGCAAAATCAATATTCAAACTCGGGCCAATGTCCGTGGCTTATATATGCCAGATGCGATTGCAAGTTTCGAGGTCGCGGGCAAAACCTATATTGTGTCTGCCAATGAAGGCGATGCCCGTGCCTGGGGTGAAAACAATCCTGCATATTTCAATAACGATACCAGCCAGGGCTTTGTAGAAGAATGGCGGGTGAAACACTTGGTCCATACCAAAGGTTTTGACCGCCGTCTGGGTAATGATTTGCCAGCTCATCTTCGGGTATTGGCCAAAGGTGCAGAACTTAATCCGGTTAACTTTGCCTACTGCGGTGCTATTGCAGGGGATGCCAAAGACTGCCGTGAAGATCATCTACTGGGCCGTTTAAATATTAGTTGGACTGAAGGCTATCAAAAAAATGCCGATGGTACAGCCAAACTGAATGAACGGGACAATCTGGTCTATGATCATTTATATAGCTTTGGTACCCGCTCGGTCAGTATCTGGGTGGAAAATGATCAGCAGACCGGTTTGGATTTGGTATGGGATTCGGGCGATCAATTTGAGCAGTATATTGCCAAACATCATCCTGAAATTTTCAACTTTAATCATGAAGAAGCCGGACTGGATAATCGCAGTGACAATAAAGGGCCGGAACCTGAAGGGGTGACCTTGGGGCAGATTGGCCAAAAAACCTTTGCCTTTATTGGTCTGGAGCGTGTCGGTGGCATCATGGTCTATGATGTGTCTACACCTGCATCACCAGTCTTCGTGCAATATATTAATTCACGTGATTTTAAAGCGACCACAGCGCAGATTGAAATGGGACAAGCTGGTGATTTAGGACCGGAAGGTTTGGTATTTATCCCCGCCAAAGACTCCCCGAATAAGAAACCACTCTTGATGGTCGGCCATGAAGTCAGTGGCAGCACCACGATTTATCAAGTAAATCTCAAGTAACCAAAAGCTTTTAGATTCAGGGCACTTCGGTGCTCTTTTTTGTAAGGTGACCGTATATATGACAGTCTTGTCATTAAAATGAAATAAAACCGTCATAATCTTGGGCCAACTTTTCAGCAGTGCTGAAATCTCCTCGCGTATAGGTTTGTTTTTATGACAATCGAGATTTTGATGGTGATCGGCTTCTGTTTGGCCGCTTACTCTATTGTCGGAAATGATGTACCTCAAACCCTAGGGACATTTATTTCTTCGAATTCACATCGCCCATGGTGGGTGTTGTGGATTTATATCAGCTCAATTTTAATTGTCGTATTGGTCTATGGTTGGTATGCATCTGGGGTGGGTGATGCCTCATACGGTCGTTTAGAAACGATTCCTTTCCCTGAAGGTGGTATTACCTGGCTGTATATTGTGCCGCCAATTCTCCTGTTACTACTAACCAGATACGGGATTCCAGTCAGTACCACCTTCCTGGTGCTTACGATTTTCTCTCCTGCCAGCTTAGGCTCGATGATGGTCAAATCGATGATGGGCTACGCCGTGGCCTTTATTGTGGCGATTGTCATCTATCGTTTTGTGGTCAAGCAGCTGGCACGCCATTTTGCCAAGACACGTCATCAGGAACACTCCAAGGTCTGGATGGGCTTGCAATGGGTCTCTACCGGTTTCCTGTGGAGCCAATGGCTGATTCAGGATCTGGCTAACATCTTCGTGTACGTGCCACGTCAGGTGCCGTTTGAATTCCTGATGTTTGCGATTACGGTATTCGTGGTCTTGCTGGGCGTGATTCTGTATCAACGTGGCGGGGCGATCCAGAACATTGTCGACACCAAAACCGGTGTGACCGACATTCGTGCTGCAACGATTATCGACTTCATGTATGCCATTATCCTGTTAGTTTTTAAAGAGTGGAGCAACATTCCAATGAGTACCACCTGGGTATTCCTGGGCTTACTCGCAGGTCGTGAATTTGCCATGTCGATGATTCTGGATGAAGTCAATAAACATCGTACGTCACGCAATGTCAGTGCAGATGCCATGAAACTGATGTTCGGTCTGGCTATGTCGGTCATTCTGGCAACGACTTTGCCGATGTTTTATGAGTTTGTGACGAATTATGGTCAATAAGTCCTGATATTAAAAATCCAATAAAAAAGCGAGCCAGATGCTCGCTTTTTTATTGCTTGAGAAATTTAGACTACAAATCTTTGCGGATGACCTAAATTGGTTAAAGTTGTATAAATTTCTTCTTCGTGTTCGCAAATGATCAGCTTGGCGCGATGCTGTGGCGGTAAGAAACCATCTTCAACTGCACGGTCCAGCTGCGCAATCAAGGCATCATAGAAACCATTCACGTTATACAGCATCATCGGTTTCTGGTGCTGGTTCAGCTGCCCCCAGGTGGCAATTTCCAGAATTTCCTCAAACGTGCCCAGTCCACCCGGTAGTGCTACAAAGGCACAGGCCCGCTCAGCCATCATAGCCTTGCGTTGATGCATGCTGGTCACCACATGTAATTCAGTGAGCTGGTTATGGGCAATTTCATAATCCAGCATAAATTCGGGAATCACCCCAACGGCTTCACCGCCGTGCTGGATCATGGCATCCGCGACCTGTCCCATCAGGCCGATACTGGCACCACCATAGACCAGTCCGAAACCATGTTCTGCCAGTCCTTGCGAGAGATGAATGGCTTTTTCTAAATAAACCGGTTTGTTGCCTGCACGTGAACCACAATAGAGTGCCACTAGAGGGCGAGTTGTTTTTGGGGAGTTTTCTTTAAAATAATCTGTCATTTGAATTACGCTTTGCATTTATTTTCTTCACCTTATCATTTTTCTTTCTTGTGACTCTAGCTTAATTAATAAATATGACAATTCTGTGAGCAGCTGCATTTTCACTGCATTACAGCCAGGCAAAATTCATCGATAAACAGCCATGAAAAAGGGTGAATTTCAAATTGATCTTGCTATACTGAAAATTGGTTTCACAACAATAGAACGACGATGGGTAGTGGTAGTTGGCCGTTTAACTTTATAAATCTACGCCAAATAATTGATCTTATTCAATATAAAAAATTCTGTTTTGCTGTGTCACAGCGTCAGGTGATTCCATGCTGCAGTCCTGAGCTTCAGGAGCCAAGCGTATGATCTTTGAATGGATGTCAGACCCTTCAGCCTGGGTCGGTTTACTCACGTTAATTGTTCTTGAGATTGTACTCGGGATCGACAATCTGGTTTTTATTGCCATTTTGGCGGAAAAACTGCCCCCGGAACAACGTAATACCGCGCGGATTGTCGGCTTAATGCTGGCCCTGCTGATGCGTTTGATCTTGCTGGCCTCGATTGCCTGGGTGGTGACCCTCACCGATCCACTATTCCACATCTTTGATCATGCCTTCTCGGGCCGCGATCTGATTCTATTGTTTGGTGGGGTATTCCTGCTGTTCAAAGGCACCATGGAACTGCATGAGCGTCTGGAAGCCAAACCGGTCATCAAAGAAGAAAATCCGGTCCATGCGGTATTCTGGATGGTGATTGTCCAGATCGTGGTGCTGGATGCCGTTTTCTCATTAGACAGCGTGATTACTGCGGTTGGTATGGTCAAAGACCTGTCAGTGATGATGATTGCCGTGATTATTGCCATCGGGATTATGCTCTGGGCATCCAAAGCCCTGATGGATTTCGTCAACAGGCATCCGACCGTGGTGATTCTGTGTCTGGGCTTCCTGATGATGATCGGGTTCTCGCTGGTGGTCGAAGGCTTTGGTTTCCATATTCCGAAAGGTTATTTATATGCTGCGATTGGTTTCTCGGTCATTGTCGAATTTATTAACCAGACCATGAAACGCAATCAGGAAAAAATGGTGACCACCACGGATATGCGCTACCGTACTGCTTCAGCAGTGATGCGGATGCTCGGTGGTAAACCTGCCCAGGACAATGATTCGTCCGAGCCGGAAGATGTTCTGGCGACGCGTGCCTTTGCTGATGAAGTCTTTAATGATGACAACGGTATCTATCATAGTGTCATGGTGCAGGGTGTACTGGGTCTGTCTGAACGTCCGGTCAAATCGGTAATGACCCCACGTCCTGAACTGGAATGGATTGATCTGGATAATGATGCCGACAGTATTAAAGAACAGTTATTGCAGATGAGTCATTCACGTCTGATCGTTGCACGTGGTGAACTGGACAATATTGCCGGGGTGGTACTGACCCATAAAGTCCTGAATGAATACATTGAAACAGGGGTGCTGGATTTTGAAAAGCACTTACGTGAACCGGTGATCGTGCATGAAAATGCCCAGGTACTGATGGTGATGGAGCAATTGCGTCAGGCTCCATTGCAGATGGCGATTGTCCTGAATGAATATGGTTCGATTGAAGGGATTGCCACCCCAATTGATGTACTGGAAGCGATTGCTGGTGAATTCCCGGATGAAGATGAGCTGCAAGCCGCCGCAGAAAGCCTGGAAGATGGCAGCCTGATTCTGGATGGTTCCACCGATATTCGTCATGTTTCCTTGCTGCTGGATCGTGATTTGGTCAATGAAACCGAAGAATATTCGACTTTATCTGGTTATGTATTGTTCCATATGGCACGTTTACCACATAGCGGTGAAAAGTTTGAAGCAGATGGGCATATCTTTGAGGTCGTGACGATGGACGGTCATAAGATCGATAAAGTGCATATCATTCCGCAGCTTCCTGCACAGGACTAGATTCTAGCCAAGGTTTGGCCTGTAAAGTTTGCTAAAATAGCCCGCATTGTCGGGCTATTTTTATGGAACTGAAATGTCAGAAGCATGTCCATGTGGACAAGGTGAATATCACAGCTGTTGTCAGCCCTTACATGCAGGACAACGGGTCGCAGAGACTGCGCAGCAACTCATGCGTTCCCGTTATAGTGCCTTCGCGAAGCATGAAATCGATTACATCAAAACCACCACCGCGCTGGGTCAGCAACAGGCACTGGACCTGCAGGCGATTAGTGAATGGAGTAAAGCCAATCAATGGTTAAAGCTTGAAATTGTTCAAGCCAATGAAAAACTAGATAAAAATCATGCCTTGGTCGAGTTTAAGGCACATTATCATGATGGCAAGCAGGCACAGGTGCATCATGAAGCTTCGCATTTTGTGAAGTTTGAAGGTCGCTGGTATTTTCTGGATCCGACTACAGACCATAACATCACCATGAAACAGGCCTGCATTTGTGGTTCGGGGAAAAAATTTAAGCAATGTTGTGCCGGATTCTTATAACTTTCACACAGATTTAGCTTAGAATAGCCGCCATCTCATAGCCTCAGGTGGAAGCAGGGCGATGTTACTGACCGTCATCTATATTATTGCAATTACCGCTGAAGCCATGACCGGGGCACTGTCCGCTGGCCGGCGCAGCATGGACTGGTTTGGCGTGATGATTATTGCCTGTGTTACTGCACTGGGTGGTGGTTCGGTCCGCGATGTTCTGCTCGGACATTATCCCTTGACCTGGGTCAAACATCCCGAATATCTGGTCCTGACCTGCTGCGCCGCCTTCGTCACTATCCTGATTGCCAAATGGATGCGACAGTTACGTAATGTCTTCTTGGTGCTGGATGCCTTGGGCCTCATTGGCTTTACCATTATTGGCTGCCAGATTGCCCTGGAAATGGGGCACGGTTTTGTCGTCAGTGCTGTTGCGGGTGTCTTGACCGGTGTATCCGGCGGGATCTTGCGTGATATTTTATGTAATGACGTACCGCTGGTATTCCGTCGTGAACTGTATGCCAGTATTGCCTTTGTTTCAGTAATTTTTTACTGGCTCTGTAGCCACTATGGCTTGTCGCAGGACCTGACGATTATTTCTACCCTGATTTTTGGTTTTAGCTTACGTCTGATCGCCATCTATTTTGGTCTGGAGATGCCAAAATTCATTTATAAAGAAGACGATGAACACTCGGCATCCTCCAAAGACGAATCCTGAGGGTTAATCTTGTTGCATGCGGTAATAAAAATAACCTTATTTGGCACAATTCGTAGTATAAAAAATATAAAGTAGCCCACCTGTTGAGAAAGCAGCATCTCCCGTTCCACCTGATCAGAGATTTTTGTTATGGATTTAGTTTCTCGCATACAACGCTTACCGATTGGTAAGTTTCACTATACCTTGCTGGTGGTGATTGGACTGGGCTGGATGTTTGATGCGATGGATACCGGATTGATTTCCTTTATCCTGGCCAAAATGGCTGAAGACTGGCAGATGACTGCCGATCAAAAAAGCTGGGTGGTGTCGATCGGTTTTGTCGGCATGGCGATCGGGGCGATTTGTTCAGGTGGCCTGGCAGACCGTTTTGGCCGTAAAACAGTCTTTGCTGCGACCCTGGTCATTTATAGCCTGGCCACTGCAGCTTGTGCTTTTGCACCGGATCTGACCTGGCTGCTGGTATTCCGTTTTATCGTCGGTTTGGGCTTGGGTGGTCAGCTACCCGTGGCCGTAACGCTGGTCAGTGAATATATTCCTGCGCATGTACGTGGCCGTTTTATTGTCTTGCTGGAAAGTTTTTGGGGGCTGGGCTGGCTGGTCGCGGCGCTAGTATCGCGCTTTATCATTCCAGATTTTGGCTGGCAAACCGCTTTCATGATTGGTGGCCTGCCTGCGCTGTATGCCATCGTGATCTGGAAAATGGTGCCGGAATCTATTCCTTTCCTGATTAACCGTGGCCGTATAGAGGAAGCTTCGGCACTGGTGAAAAAGATTGAGCGTCAATGTGGCGTTCAAGTCTATGAAATTTTTGAAGTGAAACCGGTCGCAGAGAAGCAGAATATTTCATTTTCCCAGTTATGGTCGGGTATCTTTGCGCGCCGTACGCTTATGCTCTGGCTGATCTGGTTCGGTATTATCTTTTCCTATTATGGCATCTTTACCTGGTTGCCAAGTTTACTGGTCAAAGAAGGCTATAGCATTGTCCAGTCTTTTGAATATGTGCTGATTATGATTCTGGCGCAGTTGCCCGGTTATCTGGTGGCGGCATGGCTGGTCGAAAAACTCGGTCGTAAGCCGACTTTGGCCGGCTTTATTGGCATGTGCGCGATTTCTGCCTATTTCTTTGGTCAGTCGGGTAGTGTTACTGAAATCGTGATTTGGGGCTGTCTGATGTCCTTCTTTAATCTGGGTGCCTGGGGCGTACTCTATACTTATACGCCGGAACAATATCCGACCAATATCCGTGCCTTTGGTTCAGGCTGGGCCGGGGCTGTTGGCCGGATTGGCGGTATCGCGGCACCTTTTGCCGTAACCCATCTGATGGGTATGCCGAATGGCTTTAGCTATGTCTTTACCATGTTTACGGCAGTTCTGGTCGCTGTCGCGATTGTGATTCTGGTCTTGGGTGAAGAAACCAAAGGCAAGACCCTCGAATCGATGGGCTTATAAAGGGAATGATTTTTTAGTTGCTTAGGGCCTATAAAGTGGATATTTTTAGGCCATAAGACACAAATTGTCGCGCTGAACGATTTGATGCCCTTGTGTCATCTACAGCCACGACTTAGCATAAGAAACATTGATACAAAAACGAATTATTTAGGATTATAGGTTGTTATGACAAGCCTTGCGCATCATGCGACAGAAAACCGCTCCGTAGCAGAATTTACCGAACAAGCTTATCTGAATTACGCCATGTACGTGATTATGGATCGGGCACTCCCTCATATTAGCGATGGCCTGAAACCGGTACAGCGCCGGATTGTCTATGCCATGAGTGAGCTGGGCCTGAAATGGACCAGCAAACCGAAGAAATCGGCACGTACTGTCGGTGACGTATTGGGTAAATACCATCCGCATGGTGACTCGGCCTGCTATGAAGCCATGGTGCTGATGGCACAGCCCTTTAGTTATCGTTACCCGTTTATTGAAGGGCAGGGTAACTGGGGTTCACCGGATGATCCGAAGTCTTTCGCGGCGATGCGTTATACCGAAGCCAAGCTTTCCCAGTACAGCGAACTGTTGCTGTCTGAACTGGGTCAGGGCACCTGTGAATGGCAGGACAACTTTGATGGTTCGATGAAAGAACCGGTGAATTTGCCAGCCCGTGTACCGAACATCTTGCTAAATGGCACCACTGGTATTGCTGTCGGTATGGCCACAGACATTCCACCGCATAACCTGCGTGAAGTGGTCAAAGGGACGATTGCGCTAATTCGTAATCCGAACCTGACCGATGAAAAAATCGCAGAATATATTCCTGCGCCAGACTTGCCGACCAAAGCCGAAATTATCACCCCGCCTGCTGAACTGTTAAAAATTCAGACCACAGGTCGTGGCAGTTATCGCATGCGTGCGGTCTATAGCGTCGATAAAAACGAAATTATCATCACCGAACTGCCATATCAGGTCTCAGGCTCCAAAATCATCACCCAGATTGCCGATCAGATGCAGGCCAAAAAACTGCCACTGGTCAGTGATGTACGGGATGAGTCAGATCATGTCAATCCCACCCGTTTAGTCATTGTTCTGCGTTCGAATCGTATTGATGCCGAATCGGTGATGAGTCACTTGTTTGCTACGACTGATCTGGAATCCAGCTACCGCGTCAATATGAACATGATTGGTGCCGATGGCCGTCCACAGGTGAAATCAATTCGTCGTATTTTGCTGGAATGGATTGAAATCCGTAAAACCACGGTAACACGCCGTCTGCAATATCATCTGAACAAGATCGAAAAACGCCTACATATTCTCGGCGGTCTGATCATTGCTTATCTCAATATTGACGAAGTGATTCAGATTATTCGTGAAGAAGATCAGCCAAAACCAGTTTTGATGCAGCGTTTTAATATTGACGAGATTCAGGCCGAAGCGATTCTAGAACTAAAATTGCGTCATTTAGCCAAGCTTGAAGAAATGGAAATGCGCCGTGAGCAGGAAGAACTGGAAGCAAAAGCGGCAGTAATTCGTGAACAACTGGCCAATCCAGAATCTTTAAAAAACCTGATCATTGCTGAACTGAAAGACGATGCCAAGAAATTTGGTGATGATCGCCGTTCGCCAATCGTGCAGCGCGCTGAAGCGGCGGCAATTAATGAAAATGAAATGTTGCCGGCCGATCCTGTAACAGTGGTGTTATCAGAAGCTGGCTGGATTCGCTGTGCCAAAGGTCATGAAGTCGATGCAGAAAATCTGAATTTCCGTGCCGGTGATCAGTACTTGAGTCATGCACAGGGCAAATCCAACCAACGCGTTTATGTATTAGATGACACTGGGCGTAGCTATGCCTTGGCCATCAATACGTTGCCGTCTGCGCGTGGTCTGGGCGAACCGCTCAGTTCAAAACTGTCTCCAGGCAGCGGAGTGGGTTTTAAACAGGTTCTGGTGGCAGAGGATGAAACTGAAATTCTAGCAGCAAGCAACAAAGGCTATGGCTTTAAAACCCAGGCCAAGCAGCTGGATACCAGTGCCAAAGCCGGGAAAGCTTTCCTGAATTTATCTGAAGGGGCAGAGGTCATGAACCTGCAGCCACTCGAAGATGCCACACATGTTGCACTGCTCAGTTCAGCAGGACGCCTGTTGATTGTCGATTTAACAGAATTACCTGTATTGAACAAAGGTAAAGGAAATAAATTGATACAACTTGAAGATGATGAACAAATTTTGTCCATGACAATATTGAAGCTTGATGAAATAATTCAAGTGCTTGCAGGACAACAGCAGTTAAAATTAAAAGGGGATGATTTGCGTAAATATATCGGCAAGCGCGGTGCAAAAGGACAGCTTTTACCACGCGGATATCAAAAAGCAAATAAACTGTTGATTCAAAGATAAGACTAGCATCCATCCTGCGAAATACGTTATATATGAACAACGATTCAACAAGATGGATGCAATATCGCACATATACAAGTCTAAAAATGGCGTGTGATATTGAAAAAAACAGTTGAAATACTAAGGATTATGATTGGAGAGATGGCCATTATGGAAAAAATTTGGTTTGCTGAATACCAAAAAACAGGGATTCCAGAAACAGTAGAATTACCAGCAGAAAATACTTCTCTAGTAGATATTTTTGAGCGTAATTTCCAAAAATTCGGCTCGCGTGATGCCTTTATCTTTATGGATAAGGCCATGACTTTCAATGAATTGGAAGAGGCGAGCCGTAAGTTTGCAACTTATCTACAAAGCTTGGGGTTAGCAAAAGGTTCACGTGTGGCAGTGATGATGCCAAACGTTCTTCAGTATCCGGTTGTGGCACTTGGGGTGTTCCGCGCAGGTTTGGTACTGGTCAACGTGAATCCACTCTACACATCGCGTGAACTTGAGCATCAATTGAATGACTCAGGTGCTGAAGTACTGGTGATTATTGAAAACTTTGCTTCTGTTTATCAAGCGATTATTGGTAAAACACCAGTGAAGCATGTCGTGGTCGCTTCTGTCGGTGACATGCTGGGTGCCTTAAAAGGAACTTTGGTAAATTTTGTCTTGCGTTCTGTGCGCAAGCAAATTCCAGCTTGGGATATTCCAGGCCATGTGAGATTTAATGCGGCGTTATCTAAAGTTAATCCAAGTAACTATAAACGCCCTGAATTGACCCTTAGTGATACAGCAGTTCTTCAATACACAGGTGGTACGACGGGTGTATCTAAAGGTGCTGAACTGACACATCGTAACCTGGTTGCGAACATGTTGCAGTGTGACGGCATCTTCCAGAGTAAATTTGGTGCGCAAGATGGTCAGCCAGATGACCGTATTTTCTGTGCCTTGCCGCTTTATCATATCTTTGCATTCATGGTATGCGCACTTTACGGTATGTACAAAGGTCAGGCGAACGTTCTGATTCCAAACCCGCGTGATTTACCTGCGGTGATGAAAGAACTACGTAAATATCAACCGACTTTCTTCCCGGCAGTGAACACACTGTTCAATGCGCTGGTAAACAATGAAGAGTTTAAGCAACTTGATCATAGTAAACTGAAAATGGCGATGGGCGGCGGTATGGCCGTACTTCCTTCTACTGCAGCAGCATGGAAGAAAGTTACCGGAACCAATATCGTTGAAGGCTATGGTTTGTCTGAAACTTCTCCGGTGGCAACAGCAAACCCACCTGCGTCTGAAGAATTCAGTGGCACTATTGGTATTCCATTACCATTGACTGAAGTGGCTATTCTGGATGATGAAGGCAATGAAGTTCCACTGGGTGAGCAAGGTGAAATTTCAATCCGTGGTCCTCAGGTCATGAAAGGCTATTGGAACCGTCCGGATGAAACTGAAAAGGTCATGGTGAATGGCTTCTTCCGTACCGGTGATATCGGTGTTATGGATTCACGTGGTTATGTGAAAATTGTAGATCGTAAGAAAGACATGATTCTAGTGTCTGGTTTTAACGTCTACCCATCTGAGATTGAAGAAGTTGTAGCAACTCATCCAAAAGTACTGGAAGTGGCTGCGATTGGTGTGCCTGATGAAAAATCAGGTGAAGTGCCAAAACTGTTTGTCGTGAAAAAAGATCCGTCTTTAACCACAGAAGAAGTTTTAGCATTCGCTAAAGAAAACCTGACCGGTTATAAACGTCCACGTTATGTCGAGTTTATGGATGAATTGCCAAAATCAAACGTAGGTAAAATCCTGCGTAAAGATTTACGTAAAACAGCCTAATACCTGCAAGAAAAAAAAGCGCCGTCAGGCGCTTTTTTTGATTTGGGCTTTTTATTTTTTCATCAACCAGCGATCAAAATACGGACGGCCTACGCCGATAACTCCCAAGAAGATAAACATGGTGCCAAACTGGCGAGTAAATCCGGTTTGATTAAAGCTGCCATAACTTAGAATGTTATCGACCAAGCAATACACCAGAATCGCGACCAGCCAGTGCCAGAGTGGCGTACGCTTGATACCGACGAAATAAAAGGCAATCCATAAAATGGCAAAGGTGAAGATCGGCGACCAGATATTCATATTGGCACAAATGACAGCCATCAGAAATGCCACAATCGGCAGCACAATTTTTAATACGCGATCCACTTGACGTTGATGCTGGCGTTGTTTCTCGAGGACATCGAACATTTCATTTTGATCAGGTGCGACCATAGTGAATCCTTAACAAGTAATAAAAAGCACTCTATTTAACAAAATTTATTCACGAAATGCCATGCTATGATAGAGATAAAATTTTCATGAGAAAAAACAGATGCACAGCATTAGTGGGGTTATTTATCTCATTTTGGCCGCTTGTCTTTTGCCTTATGTGTTTACATTGATTGCAAAAAAATCAGCAGGCTTCAGCAGCAAAGACAATCAGAACCCACGGACATTTTTAGAAAAGTCTTCAGGACTGGCCAGTCGTGCCAATGCTGCCCAGCAGAATAGCTTTGAAAGTTTGCCACTCTTTATCGCTGCGATCTTGATGGCAGAGTACATGGTGATATCACAAGATTTGGTCATGATTTTTGGTGTGGCTTATCTGGTTTTTCGTGTGTTGTACGGAATATGCTATTTAGCCAACTGGGCGACTTTACGCTCTATCGTATGGTTGCTCTCGATGTTATGTCCGGTAGCTTTATTGCTGCTGATCATCAAGTTGGTTTAAGTCATCAGGTCTGCGGACATATTTACAGTTCGATATTTTAAAATCCAAAAAAATCTTTAAAAACCGTTATAATTGTCGCGGTTTTTTAAAAGATATAACTTGTTAAAGAGTGATGCTATGAGCTACAGCAATATCCCAGCGGGTAAAGATGCGCCAAACGATATCTATGTGATCATCGAAATTCCTGCAAATGCAGCACCAATCAAATACGAAATCGATAAAGATTCTGATGCGTTATTTGTAGACCGTTTCATGGGTACAGCAATGTTCTACCCAGCAAACTACGGTTATGTACCAAACACACTATCGCTTGATGGTGACCCATTAGACGTACTGGTTGTAACGCCTCATCCAGTAGAGCCAGGTTCTGTGATTCGTTGCCGTCCTGTCGGTAAATTGAACATGGAAGATGACGGTGGTGTTGATGCGAAACTGGTTGCAGTTCCACATGACAAACTGACTCCAATCTACAAAGATGTTCAGGAATATACTGATCTTCCTCCATTATTGATTAGCCAGATCGAACATTTCTTCCAGCACTACAAAGATTTAGAGCCAGGAAAATGGGTCAAGCTGAGTGGTTGGGAAAGTGCTGATGTTGCGAAACAAGAAGTACTGGATTCAATTGCAGCTTATGCAGAAGCAAACAAATAATTGCTTTCTGTGGTCTAGGCTTTAAAATTTTAAAGCCTGAAATAAAAAAACCTGCACAATGTGCAGGTTTTTTTATGGCTTGAAATTCGTGTGAATTAGAATAATTTTACAGGAATATCTAACCAGATACGCCATTCATTAGTGTCACCAATGTAGTTGCCAGCTTGGTAGTTATCGCTAGCACGTAGGTAAGAGTGACGAACACGTAAGCTGCTATCTTTGGCAAAACCAGATTGAACCGTATATTTTACCTGGTTAAAGAACTCACGTTCTTGGCCTTCTTTATCAGAGTTACTTACGTTGATATCCCAACCGTATACAAATGCAGAAGTCCAGTTTAAACCAGGAAGACCGTGGTTTTTAAAGCTATAGTTATACTGTAAGCCTACAGATTTTTCATCATTACCGACGAAGTCAGATAAGTATGAGTTTGGCATGTAAATAGATTGTGCACCGTCCGCATTGCTACCATAGTCATAGCCGGTATTACCACTATTCTGTTGATAAGCGAGCATTACATTATGTACATCTTTATTATAAGTAGTAGAAACTGCCCAGATAGAGTTTTGACGGTCAGACAAGTCTGTAGTTGTTTCTGAGAAAGTGGACGCATCTTTATCAAATTCAGTATGATAACCACTGAAGTCATGAGTTAAGGTGCTGTCATTAGCCAAGGTATAGCTATAGTTCGCATTAACATAGTGACGATCAAGTTTATCTTTAACATCTACACCATAATAAGATGTATTGAAGGCATCATTAAATTTATATTTCGCACCCCAAACCACAGCACGGTCAAGTTCATTCCCATCAGAATTGATTTGGTCTGAATATTGGTTCTTTGTGAATTTACCAGCAGTCAAAGTCAGGTTATCAATTTCGTTACTTGTAACCAATAAACCTTCGAAATATTCCGGTACTAAACGTGCTGTATTACTTGCTAATACAGGAATATCAAGAACCTGAGTACCATATACAGCAGTTGTGTTAGACACGCGAGCTTTTATATAAGCACCACCACGTGCCCAGTGATCGTAAGTATCACCAATGCCTTTTTTATATTCCCCCTGGTCATTAAAACCAGCTTCACGAGGAATCATCCCATTACCAGCATTATTATTATTACCTAACTTAAATGAAGCATCACCAATAATACCAGCACCAAAGCCTACAGTACCTTGAGTAAAGCCAGAGTCTAGTTTAACAATCGCAGTTTGGGCAAATGAGCTCGTATCATTAACAACTTTGCGTTCACCTGTTTGGTTATCAGTGTAATTGGTTTTATCACGGTGCAAATAGCCAGTCCGGAAAAGTACAGAACCTTCAGCATCTTCTACAAAACCTTTAGACTCGCTTTGCTCACTAGCGAAAGCGGTAGAAACCAAAGCAGCCTGAATCAAAACTGCTAATGTTAATTTTTTTGAATTTTGCATTGGGAAGAGAGCCTTATACAAATTGATCGGAATTTTTTAGGAATTGTATAAGAATTGCTGAAAAAATGTCATTTTTTATTGGATATATTCCACTAAAGTTTAGATTTTTTTAACTCAAATTAAACAATAGCAAGGATTTGAGGTGATTAATTTCTAACCTATCGGTAAAAAGTGAGTAAAAACATAATTTTATTGGAAATTATAAATGATATTTCTAAAGTGGTGAAATGAATGTGATCAGCTTATTTATTTTGAAACGGGAGAAAAATATGATCAAAAATTACGCACTATTTTTCAGCACAAATTTTATTCATTACAAAAATAGAATCAAAATGGGGCAAATTGTAAATGATTATGTATAAGTATTAAAAAAGTGATGAAATACCCTTAAATACATTTATTTAAAAGAAAACCTAGATAATTCAATTTTTCATAATTTAAATTTTAATTTAAAAACAATGATTTAAATTTTATTTTTCTTTTTAGATTTATTATTTTGGTTCCTTTTAGCCAGATTGGCATAGCTCTTGCAAATTTTGAGCTTGAGTTTAATCAATGATCATAAAAACGTCTCAGACGATCTGGGGGGAGCCACACAATGAAATTAACATTAAAAGTATTATCTCTTGCTTTATTGGGCGCTGTATCTTCTTTTACTTTTGCTGAGGAACCTGCTGCTGAACATACTGTATCTGGAAATATCAGCGTACTTTCAAGCTATGTATTACGTGGTAATACAACAGCAGTTGAGAATACAGGGGCGACTTTACAAGGTGGGTTGGATTATAACCATGCATCGGGTTTTTATGCAGGGTGGTGGACATCAACTTTAGGTACAGATTCTTATGGTACTACTAACCCAATGGAAAATAATTTTTACCTAGGTTACGGTGGTTCAATTAATGAAGACGTAGGCTTTACAGTAGGAACCACTTACTATTATTACTATGATGTAGACACAAGTATTTATGATGGTTTTGAGCTGCTATTAGGTCTAGACTATAAAGATGTAAGCCTGACTGCACAGACTTTATTGGAAGATACTGGTTGGGGTAATGCAGGTGATACATACTTAAAAGGGACATATAGCTATGCACTGCCAAAAGACTTTAGCCTAGACACAGCTTTGGGTTTATATATTTACGAAGAATCGGGTAAATATATTGAAGACAGCAGTGAATCATTTGGCTTCCGCCATTTTGATATCGGTTTAAGTAAACCTCTAGCGGATACAGGTGTAACTGCAAGCATGAATTATATTTTTGGTGGTTATGACCGTGACGATAATAAATTTAAGAACAAGGTCGTATTTGGACTCGGTTATAGCTTCTAATTCTCTTTAGATAAAAAGGCGACCTTAGGTCGCCTTTTTTAATGATCTAAATCTGCTGCTGTCCGCGATAAGACAGGGCCTCCGAAAGATGCTGACTTTGAATATCTGGACTTTGATTTAAATCGGCAATGGTGCGTGCAACACGCAAGACCCGATGATAGCCGCGTGCTGATAAATTCAGTTTTTGCTGAGCCATTTCAAGCATATTCTGAGCAGACTGATCTAATGCGGTATATTGCTCTAACTGCTTTGGACTCAAACTCATATTCAAGGTATTTTGCCGTTGCATCTGAATTTCATAGGCTGCAATGACGCGTTGTCTAACTGTTTCTGAGTTTTCTGTAGGTCGATTATCCTGTAACTCATGCACCTGTAATGGCGGCACATCAATATGTAAATCAATCCGATCTAGCAACGGGCCTGAAATCCGGTTCTGATAGCGTTTAATACTTTCTGGTGAACATTGGCAACGGATATCCTGATTAAAGGCATACCCACATGGACAGGGATTCATGGCAGCTACTAACTGGAAATTAGCCGGAAAGGTAATTTGGCGTGATGCCCGGGAAATAACAATTTCCTTTGCCTCCAAAGGCTGCCGTAAGACTTCCAAAACTTTACGGTCAAATTCTGGTAGCTCGTCCAGAAATAAAACCCCTAAATGTGCCAAGGTAATTTCTCCTGGTTTGGGGTGTGAGCCGCCACCGACCAATGCTACTGCAGAAGCAGTATGGTGCGGTGCTCGAAACGGCCGTTGCCCAAAAGGGTGATTGGCATTCGCCACCGAATAAATACTGGCCACTTCCAGATTTTCCTGCGTCTTTAAGGGCGGTAAAATACTGGCCAATCGAGAAGCTAGCAAGGTCTTGCCTGTTCCAGGGGGGCCTCGGAACAGCAGGGAATGACCACCTGCCGCGGCAATTTCTAAAGCACGCCGTGGTCGTAATTGTCCTTTTACATCCGCAAGATCAAACTTATAAAAATGGTCTGTAGCGAGTGGGCCGGCTTCTATTTGCGGCAAGCGCTGCGCTTGGGAAAGATGTTCACACACTTCTTTTAAATGATTGGCTGCAAAGACTTTAAAGTCTGGGAGCTGACAGGCTTCCTGTGCATTTGGGCCAGGTAAAATCAGTTGATGCTGGTCGCTTTGACAGGCAATGGCAATACTCAAGGTACCGCTGACAGGACGTAATTGACCATCAAGGGCCAACTCGCCAATAAATTCAAGATGCTCGGTGCAATCTTCTGGAAGCTGACCTGAAGCCACTAAAATGCCTAAAGCAATCGGTAAATCCAGACGTGATCCATCTTTTGGTAAATCTGCAGGGGCCAGATTAATGGTCAGACGTTTGGTCGGAAATTGAAAGCCGCTATTCAAAATGGCAGAGCGTACCCGGTCTTTACTTTCACGTACCGCCGCTTCGGGAAGCCCTACTATAGTGAGCGAAGGCATACCCGAACTGACATGAACTTCGACTTCAATTAAAGGCGCATGCAGGCCCAGTAAGCCTCGCGTATAAATTTTGGCAAAAGACATTATTATTGTTCCAATATGGTGCGTTATTTTTATAGTTCTGGTGTCTTTTGTGCACTGTACTTGTGCTTATTTTTTGTTCGAAATTTTCTCTTCTAATGCTTCCACCTGTTTCAGTAAATCATTCAGGCGATGATTGGCATTATTTAGGGCAGTACGCTGACGTTCTATTTCTTCTTTAGACACCAAATCCATTTTCGCCACAGCTTCATTTAACAGGGCACGGATATTATGTTCCAAATCTTTCTTGGGTTGTTCGACTTGCTGCAAAATTGCTTGTAATAAAGTTTCAATCATTGTCTGATCCATCGCCGTAGAAAGGAGCACACAGTTTAGCATTGCTAAAATGCAGACTATAGTATTTCAGACAAAATATAGACTTATTCGATTAAAGATATTGTAAAAATCCACATAAAAAATGTCTATTTTTTGAAGATTCAAAGCCTTTATCCGTATAAAATAAGGTATAAATAAACCACATGCCGGGCTTTCTAATTTCCCCCGACCTTAGGAATCTTGGCATGAAATTTGAACGTAAAACCTTACTGGTGAAATAAGCCGAAGGAAAACAAACATGAAGCTCGTAACTGCAATTGTAAAACCTTTTAAATTAGACGATGTTCGCGAAGCATTGTCTGAAATTGGTGTTCAAGGCATCACTGTAACTGAAGTGAAAGGCTTTGGTCGTCAAAAAGGCCACACTGAACTCTATCGTGGTGCTGAATACGTTGTAGATTTCTTGCCGAAAGTCAAAATTGAAATCGCGATTAGCGATGAAATGGTAGACGCGGTGATTGAATCTATTACTCGTGTGGCGAGCACTGGAAAAATCGGTGACGGAAAAATTTTCGTGACCAACTTAGAACAAGTCATCCGTATTCGTACAGGTGAAACAGGTGCAGACGCTGTCTAACTTGGCACGAAGGTTGCTGAGTACCTAATAACTCACAAAAACTTGGTTGGGGGATACGAATGAAAAAAATGCTACTCGCGTTCGGCATGGCCGGCGCTCTTTTTGGTGGTTCTGTTGCATGGGCTGAAGAAGCTGCAACAGCAACAGCACCGACAGAAGAAATTGTGCTTGTTGAAGAAGCAGACGATACAACAAATACAACAACAGACACTACAGCAGCAATTGCTGAAGCAGCGCCAGTTGAAGCTGCAGCACCTGCAGAAGAAGAACCAACGCTAGATACCGGCGATACCGCCTGGGTTTTAACCTCTACCGCTCTAGTTTTACTCATGACCATTCCTGGCTTGGCGCTATTCTATGGCGGTATGGTCCGTAAGAAAAACGTTCTGGCGACGATGGCACATAGCTTTATTGCTGCGGCGGTGGTCAGTATTGCTTGGGTGATTATTGGTTATACCCTCGCTTTCGGTGAAGGTAATGCCTTTATAGGCGGTCTGGATAAGTTCATGTTGGCCGGTATTACCACAGAGGCACTTTCAGGCACGATTCCTGAAATCCTGTTTGTGATTTTCCAAATGACTTTTGCCATCATTACGGTTGCCATCATCAGCGGTTCGATTGCAGAACGTATGAAATTTGGTGCTTTCGTTGCTTTTATCGCACTTTGGGTGGTGATCGTCTATGCACCAATTACCCACTGGGTATGGGGTGGTGGCTGGTTAGGTAACGACGGCGCGCTTGATTTTGCTGGTGGTACGGTTGTACATATCAACTCGGGTGTTGCCGGTCTGGTAGCAGCGTATATGCTGGGCAAACGTATGGGCTTGGGCCGTGAATCTATGGCACCACATAACCTGACCCTTACTGTAATTGGTGCATCTTTACTCTGGGTAGGCTGGTTCGGTTTCAACGGTGGTTCTGCATTAGGTGCCAACGGTTCTGCAGGCTATGCTTTGATCGTGACTCAAGTCGCAGCGGCAGCAGCAGCCATTTCTTGGTTAATCACTGAAAAACTGGCACGTGGTAAAGCTTCTGTACTGGGCGGCGTATCGGGTGCAGTTGCTGGTCTGGTGGTCATTACTCCAGCTGCAGGTTTTGTGACTGTAGGCGGTGCATTGGCGATGGGTCTGATCGGTGGTGTGGTGTGTTTCTGGGGGATTACAGCACTGAAACGCGTATTGAAAGCCGATGATTCTTTAGATGCTTTTGGCTTGCATGGTGTAGGCGGTATTGTCGGTGCGATTTTAACCGCGTTCTTTGCTAGCGAATTCATCATGGGTGACAATGCCCCTGCCAATGTCATGCATCAGCTTTGGGTGCAAGTGGAAGGTGTACTGGCGACAATTGCTTACTCTGCGATCATGACCTTCATTATCCTGAAAGTCATCGACTTGATCATTGGAATCCGTGTGGCATCTGATGATGAGCGTATGGGTCTGGATTTAAGCCAACATGGCGAACGTGTCGAATAATAATAAATACACCATAATCAATATATAGTGTAAAACAGCCCGAATGGGCTGTTTTTTTTCTATATGTTGCGTAAAACTCTACAAAGTTTGTAATTTTTGCTACACTCGGAATCCATCTGGATTTGTTCAATTAAACCGCTATGCATTGCCCATTTTGCAATACTGCAGACAGTAAAGTGATTGATTCACGCCTGGCAGCTGAAGGCTGTCAGATTCGTCGTCGCCGTGAATGTGTCAGTTGTAATGAACGCTTCACTACCTTTGAAAGCTATGAAGTGGTGATGCCGCGCGTCATCAAGTCGGATGGCAAAAATGAACCTTTCGATGAAGCCAAACTACGTCGTTCCCTGATGCATGCCCTGCAAAAACGCCCGGTGACCCAGGAGCAGATTGAAACAGTGCTGAGCGATATTCAGCTACAGATTCGCCGTCTGGGTGAGCGTGATGTGAAATCACGTACCATCGGTGAAATCGTGATGCAGTCTTTATTTGCTCTGGATCATGTTGCTTATGTGCGTTTTGCTTCGGTCTATCAGGATTTTCAGGATGTCGAAGCTTTTCGTCATCAGATTGAACAGATGCAACAACGAGAATTACAAGAATAAGCATGGCTGAACTGAATCAAGATCAAATCTGGATGCGCCGGGCCATTGAATTGGCACGTCAGGGGCAATATTCCACCAAACCGAATCCGAATGTCGGCTGTGTCATTGTTAAAGATGGCATCGTGATTGGTGAAGGCTTTCATCCCCAAGCGGGCCAGCCACATGCTGAAGTCTTTGCGCTGCGTCAGGCCGGTGAACAGGCACGTGGTGCAACCGCTTATGTGACTCTAGAACCTTGTGCGCATTATGGCCGGACACCGCCTTGTGCCAAAGGTCTGGTGGAAGCAGGTGTGGCTAAAGTTGTCGTGGCCTGTCCTGATCCCAATCCGCTAGTGGCCGGAAAGGGCGTACAGATCCTGAAAGATGCGGGCATTGAGGTAGACGTTGGCATCTGTGAAGATGAAGCGCATGAGCTGAATCAAGGTTTCCTGAAAGCCATGGCGACTGGCATGCCTTATGTGCGTTTAAAAATTGCCTCAAGCCTGGATGGCCGTACCGCAATGGCATCGGGTGAATCGAAATGGATTACCGGTGTGGAAGCGCGTCAGGATGTACAGCATTGGCGTGCGATTTCAGCCGCGGTGATCACCGGAATTGATACGGTTCTTGCGGATGACTGTCAGCTGAATGTGCGGCAACTGGATGGGATTGAAGATATCAAGACCGTGGTGCAACCGAAACGGATTATTCTGGACCGTCAGGGGCGTTTACCACTAAACGCAAAAATTTTAGCGCAAGCCGATACCGTAATGGTGATGGGGCCATTTCGTCAGGAGCTTGCAGATCTGGGTGTGCTACACTTGCCGGTACAGCCTTTAGCAGAATTATTAAAGCAACTGGTTCAACAGCATCAGATTTATGATGTCTTGGTGGAAGCAGGGGCGACCTTATCTACGGCATTTTTACAACAAAAATTGGTTGATGAACTGATCAGTTACGTTGCACCGACCCTATTGGGTCGGTCTGCGCGTACCATGTTTAATGCAGAATTTAGCCATATGGCCGAACAACTCCGATTTAAGCTGTGCGATGTAACTCGCTTAGGTGATGACGTGCGCTTCAGGCTAATTCCTTTTCAAGAGACACTATGAGTTCAGAGTCTACGGTTTATCATAAACGTCGCCATGCGGCACGTACCACCGATGAATATCTTTTCCATCAGCTGGTTCCTTATCTGGGCAATAAACGCCGTTTACTGCATTTAATTCTGGAAGCGTTGGAAAGTACGGGAACTCTGAACCGTGCTGATGGTCGTGCGCCGATTTTTGCTGACTTTTTTGCAGGTTCAGGCGTGGTCTCGCGCTTGGCCCGTCAGAATGGCTATCGCGTCATTGCCAATGACTGGGAGCCGTATAGCCATGCGCTGAATCATGCGGTACTGGCCTGTACTGAAGCACCGGCATTTAAAGAACTCGGTGGCTATCAGAAAGCGATTGATTATCTGAACCGTCTGCCGGAAGTTAAAGGCTGGGTGACGCATAACCTGTGTCCGCGTAATGATGAAATTTATGATCCAGCCCGTGATCGTTTGTTCTTTAAACGTCGTAACGGCATGCGTATTGATGCCATCCGTCAGCAGATTGCAGCCTGGCAGGCACAAGGTGCAATTGATGATGTGGAAATGTCTGCCTTGCTGGCACCCTTGCTGTATTCCGCCAGTTTTGTCAGCAATACTTCTGGTGTTTTCAAAAGCTTTCACCATGGTTGGGGCGGGAAAACCCAAACTGCGCTGGAACGGATTGAATCTTTACTATGGTTAACGCCAAGTCGTTTTTGTGAATCGGATCAGAAAAAAGGAATGGCCGCAGAAATGTGGTGTGTCGATGCCCAGCATTTGGCCAACCAGATGAGTGGTTTTGAAGTGGATGTGGCTTATCTGGATCCACCGTATAATCAGCATGCCTATAGCAGTAATTATCATGTGCTGAATGCGCTGACCTTATGGGATCAGGCCGATTTGCCGACTCCAGATACCAAGGGCTTTAAGAGCGGGATTGACCGGGCATGGCGCAAAGAGCGTCCGAGCCAGTACAACTCCTCTAAATATGCCAAAGAAGCCTATGAGAGCCTGCTGGCCACCATCAATGCACGTTTCATCCTGACCAGTTATTCAACAGATGGGAATATCAGTGCCACTGATTTATTGCAGGCCAACCTGAAACGTGGCCGGGTGACCTTGCTGACCCAGGATGTACCACGTTATCGTGTTAGCAAACAGCGCCAGTCTGAACGTGCACGCGTGCTGGAGTTTATTGTGATTACCGATACCCACGCCAAGTCAGGTCCACCGATCCGCCAGTTACTCAGCCAGCTGCATCATTATGCAGAGTTGGGCGGTGTCGATACGACCGGCGTCAGCACCCAATTGGCCCTCTGGTAAAAGAATTGAAAAGGAAATAAAAATGTTTACAGGTATTATCGAAAGCCTCGGTAAAGTCGAAAGTCTGCAAAGCGTTGGCGGCGATGTACGTTTACGCATCCAGACTGATCTGGACATGTCCGATGTACATCTGGGTGATTCTATTGCGACCAACGGCATCTGCCTGACCGTGATCGACTGGGGCGAGAAGTGGTATGCGGCTGATGTTTCCCGTGAAAGCCTGAACCGGACCACACTCGGCACCTGGAAAGCCGGTCAACCTGTCAATGTTGAAAAAGCCATGTTGCCAACTACGCGTTTTGGTGGTCATATTGTGTCAGGTCATGTCGATGCAGTCGGCGAGATCACGCTGGTTCGTGAAGATGCACGTTCGATTTATTATGAAGTCACTGCACCTGCTGAAATTGCCAAATATCTGGCAGAAAAAGGCTCGGTTACAGTTGATGGTATTAGCCTGACCATTAATCATTTACGTGGCAGTGTGATCAGTCTGAACCTGATTCCGCATACGGCTGAACGGACCAATATCGGTACCTGGAAAGTTGGCAGCAAGGTCAATCTGGAGGTTGATGTGCTGGCACGTTATATCGAGCGTTTATTGCTCGGTGATAAAGCTGCCGAAACCACTGAACAATCGAAAATCAGCATGGATTTTCTGGCTGAAAATGGTTTCTTAAAATAAGAGAAATGTTGATTTACTGAACAGTCTGATTGAAAAATTAGACTGTTTTTTTATTTTTCGGGATAATCAGCAGTTCAACTTGCAAATATTGCCTGGGTGGACGGGTCGAATGCTCGATTTTTTACTTAACTTGGAACAGTCATTGCCGCTATTGCTCGATCAATATGGGGTATGGATTTATGCAATCCTGTTTCTGGTGATTTTTGCAGAAACCGGTTCGGTGTTTTTCTTTTTCCTGCCCGGCGACAGTCTATTGCTGGCTGTGGGAGCTTTGTGCGCCAGCAGCGATCTGGTGACCCTGCATTCGATGGGGCTGTTGTTATTCACTGCCTCGGTGCTGGGCTATAGCGTGAATTATTACACCGGAAAAGTCCTCGGTTTAAAATATTTCAATCAGCATTCACGTTATTTCAAGCCGGAATATATGGTGAAAACCAACCACTATTTTATGAAACATGGCGGTAAAACTATTTTAATCGCACGTTTTATTCCCTTTGTCCGTTCATTTGGCCCTTTTGCTGCCGGTTCAGCGCATATGAGCTTTGCCACATTCAGCTTTTATAATATTGCGGGTGGCATCCTCTGGATTGGCACTTTATTAAGCATTGGCTATCTATTGGGAAATGCGGCCTTTATGCTGGCTGACTTTCTTTAAACAGGCATAAAAAAGCCCACCATCGTGAGCTGATTTTCAATTAGTTTTTGATAATTTTAACACTGGTGCTGGCAACAGCCTGAGTCACAGCCCGATTTCTAATGATTGAAAAACCACCTTGTTCAGAAGTACGGTTTAAATATACCGTCAATGAATGAAAGTCATCGCGGCCGATCAATAGCTCTTCTGCACTAATCACACACTGTTCACCACAGCGCAGTAATGCAATTTTTTGAGTAATTTGGCTTAAAATGTCCATACGATTCCCTCAACGCTTATTTCGTTATATGTGCCGATCTTTCTGTTATAAATCGATAGATCAGCTGAGGGGGCATGATGTGACCAAATCATGTCAGTTTGATGACATGGCGATGAAATTGAGCAATCAACGACTTTTTTGCTGGGTTTTCATTCAGCTGGGTGGTTTTTTAAGATGTAATCAATTTCTTCTTTGGCCGCCGCACGCATTTTTTCACGCAGTGCATTGACGGTCTGTTCAATCACGGTTTCTGCCTCAAGTTCCAGACGTAAACGCACACTTTCTAATTCGGATAAAATGCTCTGGTCCTCAATCTGGATGCGACCTCTGGCAAAATCAAAAGTCGTCTCAGGATTTTTTGCATAACGTGCGACATAGTGCTGCACTTCAGTCTCTAGATGCGTCTTTATTTCAGCAAGCATTTGGGTCTGTTCGCTCAATTTTCGCTGTTCTTCAAGACGTAGCTGTTCTTGATAGGCTTGTTCTTCAGCACGTTTCTCGGCTAAGGCTTTTTCGAGCGCGAGTTGTTTGCGAATACGGGCTTCTTCAATTAATTCGGCCTTACGCTGTGCATAGGCAGCTTCAATCTTGCGTTCAGATTCCTGCTGTAAGCGCTGGTCGCGACTTTGCCATTCTTCCAAAGACGTTTCTGGCTTTAAAATATCGCAGATCCGAGAGAGGTCATCGATAAAGGTCTGACGTACAGCTTCTGGCACATTTAACCAGCGCTGTTTAAAATCGGGACCTACATTTAATGCCACGTGCCTCTCCTTGTGGATGATATCGGTTAAAGTTTATGGGTGTCCGGCTCAATACCTAAACGACGATATTGCTTGAATTTTTCACGACCCAGCTGTTTAGCCGTTTCAAGGTTTTCAATGATCTCAATAATGTGACTAAATTTCGCGTAAGGTTCAAGTGCTTCCGGATTAAAATTGAAAATAATCCAGTCAGACTCTTCAGGTAGCCTTGCTGAAATACAGACCGTGGCCTGAGGCTGGTCAATGCCATGGGGAATAAAACTGCCTGGATCAAAGCTCCACAGGCGTTCATCCAGCTGTTGCTGCAATTCGGCATCGGCACACAGTAACCAGATCCGTGCCGGCTGACGCAGAATCTTACGGCATAAACGACAAGTGCTGTCCACTTGTCGTTCAGAGCTTTTTTCAAATAAATAAAAGCTGACTTTAGCCATTGCTTTGAACGCGATTCGCCAGGAATTGCATCAATAATGGAACTGGACGGCCGGTCGCTCCTTTATTGGTACCTGAATTCCATGCTGTACCAGCCACATCCAGATGCGCCCAGCGATATTCACGGGTAAAACGTTGTAAGAAGCAGGCAGCGGTCACAGAACCGGCTTTTGGTCCACCAATATTACCAATGTCGGCAAATGGTGAATCCAGCTGTTCCTGATAGTCTTCCAGTACCGGCATACGCCATACCCGGTCAAAGGAATGCTGGCCAGCAGCTTCTAGTTCTGCTGCCAGTTTATCATCTGGCGTGAACAGACCCGTCAGCACTGAACCTAAGGCGACCACACAGGCACCAGTTAAAGTTGCAATATCAATCACCAAAGCAGGATTAAAACGTTTTACATAGGTCAAGGTATCACATAACACCAGACGGCCTTCGGCATCGGTATTCAGGATTTCAACCGTTTGGCCGCTCATTGTAGTTACGATATCGCCAGGACGGGTGGCTTTTCCTGAAGGCATATTTTCTGCTGCTGCGATGGTACCCACGACATGCAATGGCAAGCGGGATTCACATAATGCACGCATGGTACCGAGTACAGATGCTGCGCCGCACATATCGTATTTCATCTCATCCATGCCTGCGCCTGGTTTGAGCGAAATACCACCGGTATCAAAGGTAATGCCTTTACCGACCAGTACTACTGGCGCTTCGCTACGTTCTGACTGATATTCCATGCTAATAATACGGCCCGGACGCTCGGAACCTTTGCTGACGGCAAGGAAAGCACCCATGCCTAAATCTGCCATCTGCTGTTCATCCAGCACAGTGACTTTCAGCAGGTCTGGATATTCGGCTGCCAATGCCACCGCCTGTTCTGCAAGATATTCAGGGAAACAGATATTGCCCGGACGGTTGCCCAGATCGCGTGCCAGATTCTGTCCGCTTTGTACCGCTTGTACCAGTTGTAACTGTTCGGTGGTTAAGACGCTATGTGTGGCAATCAGGTTGATCTGCTCAAGCACAAATTCATTCTTCTTGGATTTATATTCATCATAACCATAGCTGGCCTGAGTCAAGAACAGGGCAAACAGGTAGTGAAATTCTTGTGGAAGTTGGGTCAGATCTACAGAAATCTGTTTGAATTTTTTTTGAGTGACTTGAATAATAGTTTGCGCGATTTTTGCCAGTTTTGCTGGTTGCAGTTCAGCGACCTTGCCTAAACCAATCAGCGCTGCATGGCTAGACTGGCTTACCTGACCAATCAGGCTCAGGCTTTCAGCCAACGCTGCCTTGTATTGAGAGGCTGCAATTAATGTGTCTAAATTATTGATTTGATAGGTTGCGGTTGTATTCTGAATTTGTTCTGAGTCAACTAAAATCAACAAAGATTGACTTGATCCATTCTCTGGGAATGACGTATTAATTGTAAGTTGCATATTCTGTTTTCACGCCTGTCTAGATGGGTAAATCATTCAGTCATTGAAACATTTATCTGAATAGATTTTCAATGGGCAGGGCGGCTTAGGTTTTATATTTTTGCTATTCGGGTAAACTAGCACCCGTTTTATGGACCTTATTTGGGAAGAATTAATTTGATTATTCGGCGTTATCTGGTCAAGCAAGTTGTCTCGACATCCTTGGTGGTGATTGCCTTATTGACCTTGATCATGATGGGCGGTCGACTGATCAAGTATTTTGGTGTCGCAGCGCAAGGCCGTCTGGATGCAGGTATTTTATTTAGCATCATTGGCTACCGTTTGCCTGAATTCTTGACCCTGATTCTTCCGCTCGGTTTCTTTATTGGCTTGATGCTGGTATTTGGTCGTTTATATGTCGACCATGAAATGGCCGTGATGAATGGTAGTGGCGTCAGTCGGCATCAATTGGCGCGTCTACTGGTGCCGATGACCCTGGTGTTTTTGATTGCTCAGGCCGGATTGATGCTGTGGGCTGCGCCGTGGGGCATTCGCCAGTTTGAAGCCCTGACCACCAGTCAGGCGGTACGTACCGGCTTTGACCTGGTGCGACCGAAAGAATTTATCTCCTCTGGGCCCTATACCATTTATGCCGGTGACCTGTCAGAAGACCGTAAAAATTTAAAAGATATTTTCTTTTATCAGCGTGCGGAAAAAGAAGGCAAACCGGATGTGATGATTCTGGCGCAGGAAGCCACCCGAATTGAAGTACCGAATGATGCTGCCAATGTGGTCGATCTGGTTAATGGACGCCGTTATGAGATCTATCCGGGTACACCGCAATATACTCAAGCTGAATTTGAAAGCTATCGTCTGCGCTTAGAAAGCGATGAAGAAGCGCAATTTGCCAGTACTGAAGTTGAGGCCTTACCGACCTCGCAATTGTGGCAGAACCGTCAGGATCCTGTGGTGGCCAGTGAGTTGGGCTGGCGGGTGTTTGTTCCTTTTGCGATTCTGATTGCCCTGATTCTGGCTGTGGCCTTGTCTGAAGTGAGTCCACGACAGGGTCGATATCTCAAGTTATTTCCTGCCCTCATGATTTTTGCCAGTCTGATTGTGGCCCTGATGGCAGTGAAGACGCGGATCAGTAAAGAAGAAATGGGCATTTGGGCCTATCCATTGATTCTGATTGCCTATGCAATTGCGGGTGCCTTGTTCTCGCGTAAACAGAAATTAGGCCCGAAAATCAAGAAACAGATTCAGCGAGTGAGGTCTTAACAATGTTGGCACGTCGTATAGTTGCAAAACATGTGACCCAAACCACTGCGCTGGCGATGCTGGGTGCAACCGCGGTATTGGCGGGTTTACAGGTATTATTTACTTATCTGGGTGAGCTTGGTTCGCTCAAAGATGGTTATGGTGCCTGGGATGCCTTGAAATATGTGCTTTGGGGCGCACCAAATTATTTATATGAAATCCTGCCGATTTCTGCACTGATTGGTGCAGTTTTAGGTCTTGGTACATTAGCCTCGAATAGTGAGCTGATTGTGATGCGTTCGGTCGGCGTGAGCTTATGGCGTATTGTCGGGTGGGTGATCCGTTCAGCACTGTTGTTGGTGGTGTTGTCATTTGCCCTGAGCGAGTGGGTCATTCCTTATACCAATGAACAGGCCAAAAGCGTAAAAAGTGCCAGTAAAGCCGCTCAGCTCGGTGAAGTTCGTGGTTACTGGACTCGGGAAGGGCAGCGCTTTATTTATATCGATTATGCTAACTCGCAAGGTCAGTTGAAAAATGTGCAGATGCTGGACTTTGACCAGAACTATCGTTTGCGCAGTACCTTGCAGGCAGATCAGGGCCAATTTGTTAAAGATGGTTCCTGGACGCTGGACAACACAGAGCAGTTCGATATTCTCCAAAATGGTAATGCCACACTGGTTAAGCAGCAACAGCAACCTTTAGCGCTAGCATTACAGCCTAAATATGTGCATATGGTGACGATTGATCCTGAAGATTTATCGCCGAGTCAACTGGTCAGTTTCATGAGCTATATGCATGAATACAGCCAGGTGCCTAAAACCTATCAGCTGGCCTTCTGGCAAAAACTCGGCTCGCCTTTTGCCCTGATTGCACTAGTAGTGATCGCCTGTTCATTTATCTTCGGGCCATTACGTCAGCAATCCATGGGTTTTCGTCTGGTGATAGCTTTATTTGCCGGACTGGGTTTCTTCTATCTGCAGGATTTCCTCGGCTATGCCAGTCTGATTTATGCACCATCTCCGGCCTGGTTCGTGTTTATTCCGATTCTGATCATGTTCGGCATCGGCGGATACTTGCTGCATCGGGCGCGCTAAGGCACAGGAAAATAGAACAAATCAATCATCATGAGAGGCTTAAACCATATACGGGTCATGGCCTCTTTTTATAAACTTCGCTAAAATAGAGCGATTAATTCGTAGACGAACAGAGTATTTCATTATGACGGATGCAACTGCTGGCAAAATCCCTCACGTTTTGGTGATTATGGATGGTGTGGGTCATCGCGAAGCGGTCGAAGACAATGCGTTTTTAGCAGCTAAACGACCAAATTTAACTGCGATACAGGACAAGCATCCGCATGGTTTGATCTCGGGTTCAGGTGAAGATGTCGGCCTGCCGGATGGCCAGATGGGTAACTCTGAAGTTGGACATATGAACCTCGGTGCAGGTCGTGTGCTGTATCAGGACTTTACCCGAATTACCAAAGACATTCGTACTGGCGACTTCTTTGAACATGAAGTGCTGGTCGATGCGGTTGAGAAAGCCAAAGCCTCAGGTGGTGCCGTACATTTGCTTGGTCTGTTGTCTGAAGGTGGTGTGCACTCCCATGAAGATCATATTGTGGCGATGGCAGAGCTAGCGCTAAAACGCGGTGCGCAAGTCTATTTACATGCATTCTTAGATGGTCGTGATACGCCGCCTAAAAGCGCACAACCTTCTTTAGAAAAACTCGATGCCTTATTCGCTCAATATCCAGGTCAAGGTCGTATTGCCACCATGATCGGCCGTTATTTTGCCATGGATCGTGACAACCGTTGGGATCGTGTTGAACAGGCCTATCGGTTGTTGACTGAAGGTGAAGCGGTTCGTACAGCTGCCAGCGCAGTTGAAGGTTTGGAACAGGCTTACGCAGCCGATGAGTCGGATGAGTTTGTTAAAGCGACCCGTATTGGCGATCTGGCGAAAATTCAGGATGGCGACAGCGTCGTATTCATGAACTTCCGTGCCGATCGTGCCCGTGAATTGACTCGCGCATTTGTAGAAAAAGACTTTGCAGGTTTTGAACGTAAAGTCGTGCCGAATTTGGCGAAATTTGTCATGCTGACGCGTTATCAAGCCACGATTGATGCACCTGTAGCGTATATGCCTGAAGCGTTGAAAAACTCGATTGGTGAATACTTATCTGATTTGGGTAAAACACAGCTGCGCATTGCGGAAACAGAAAAGTATGCGCATGTGACTTTCTTCTTCAGCGGCGGCCGTGAAGATGAATACCCAGGTGAAAAACGTATCCTGATTCCATCGCCAAACGTAGCCACTTATGACCTTAAACCGGAAATGAGTGCTTATGAAGTGACTGATGAGCTGGTGGCTGCGATCAATTCAGGTGAATTTGACCTGCTGGTGGTGAACTTTGCCAATGGTGATATGGTCGGTCATACGGGTGTATTCGATGCTGCGGTGAAAGCTGTTGAAGCGGTTGATACCTGTTTGGGCCGGGTTTATGAAGCGGTAATGGCGCAAAAAGGTCATATGATTGTGACTGCCGATCATGGTAACGTTGAGCAGATGCAGGACTACCACAGTGGTCAGGTGCATACCCAGCATACGACTGAACTGGTTCCATTTATTTATGTCGGCCCAACTCAGGCCACAATCGTGGAAGGTGGGGTGCTGGCAGATGTCGCACCGACTTTATTAAACCTGATGCAAGTTCCGGTGCCGGCTGAAATGCAGGGCCGTAACCTGATTCAGCTTGATGCATAATCTTTAATAAAATTTTGAAAAGGTCAAAGAATGACAAGAACACGCTGGAAGTCTGTTGTAATACCATGCTTACTGATGTGTTTGAGTCATTCAGCCTGGGGTGCGGGTTCAAATGAGCCGGCATTCGATGATATGGAAATGGATGGGCAGGTTTATTCTGAAATTCCTGTGGCATCTATTCAGGAATTCGTACAAATTTATGGCATCGTAAAAGACAATTATATTCAAGATAAAAATGACGATGCCTTATTCCAGCAGGCCATTCAGGGTCTGGTCAGTGGCTTAGACCGCTATTCCCGTTATTTGTCGCCTGAAGATTATAAGCAGCTGCGTGAATATACCGAAGGGGATCTGGCCAGCATTGATTTTGATCTGCAATTTGACCCGCGGTTGAAGCAATGGGTGGTTCAAGGACTGAGTGCCGATGCAGATTCAGCCAAGCAGGGACTGCGAAATGGCGTCACGGTTTATAAAATTGACGATCAGGTCTTAAGTAGCCTGAATCAGGAACAAGTCCGGCAGTTATTGAGTGGAGCAGTTGGCTCTACGCTCATGATCCAGCTTTCCCCGCAAAGTCCGGCCGTTCGTCTGGTCCGCAATACCAAGCTGGATACCGAAATTAAATCGAGCTTGCACAATAACCAGGTGCTGGTTTTACAGGTCAAGGTTTTTCAGCAAGATACTGCCAATGAAATCAAACGTCTGATTGAAAGTTATTCGGATAAACGCTTAAAAGCCGTATTATTTGATCTGCGCAATAACCCGGGAGGCTTATTGTCTGCAGCAGTAGAATCTGCCGATTTATTTTTGAATCAGGGTGTGATTGTCTCGACTAAAAGTCGTGCTGAAGGCAATCAGCAATTTCAGGCCTTACCGAGTTTTGAGTTCCAGAATCTGAAAGTTGGGGTGCTGATTAACAACCGCTCGGCTTCTGCAGCAGAAGTGTTTACTGCAGCCCTGAAAGAACATAACCGTGCTTGGGTGGTCGGAGAAAAGAGCTATGGCAAAGGCGTAGTACAGAAACTCTTTCCTTTAAGCAATGGTTCAGCCTTACAGATGACGGTATCGCAATACTTTAGCCCGAGTGGCCAGATGATTGAAGGGCGGGGCGTGCAGCCGCATTTCAACTATCCGTTTAAGCAGGAAATGCGTGAGGAGAGCTATCTGGAACATGTCACAGACTTGCTGCTCCTGCAAAAATAATTATTCGTCTTCTTCGGTATCCAGGCCGAACTTTTTCAAGCGATAGCGCAGGGAACGGAACGACATGCCGAGTTTTTTTGCGGCCAGTGTCCGGTTCCAATGGGTCAGATTCAGCGCATTCAGTAAAATTTCTTTTTCGACCTTTTCCAAATACAGCTCTAGACCCTCTTCAGGCAGCTTTTTAGGTGCAATCAGGGTTTCGGTGGCAATGATCTCGCTCGTGAGCGTATTCATCTCCTGAGGGCTGTTTAGCGCCTGACGTAGCGGTGCGCTCTGCAAATGCTGAAGATCAATTCGCTCTTCATCACTTAAAGTAATCGCGCGTTCCATAATATTACGCAATTCACGTACATTACCTGGATAATATTGTCCCAATAAGAACTCTTTGCTACGTTCGGTCAGTTTTTTATTGGGAATGTCCCATTCCTGGCAAATCTTCTGAATAAAGTGTTCGGCCAATAACAGAATATCCTGGCCTCGTTCACGTAATGGCGGTAAAGTCAGATCCATTACATGAATACGGAAATATAAATCCTGACGGAATTTGCCTTGTTGCACCAAGGTTTCCAGATCCTGATGCGTGGCACTGATCACACGGAAATCCACATCAATTTCGGTATCCGAACCGAGTGGACGAATACGTTTTTCCTGTACGGCACGTAACAATTTGACCTGCATAGAAAGCGGTAATTCTGCAATTTCATCCAGAAACAGACTGCCACCATGGGCAGATTGAATCAGTCCCTGTTTGTCCTGAGCAGCGCCGGTAAAGCTGCCTTTCTTATGCCCAAACAGTTCGCTTTCCATCAACTCAGTCGGAATGGCGCCACAGTTAATCGCAATAAAAGGACCTTCATTGCGGTTACTCAGGCGATGGACCAGATTGGCCACGACTTCTTTACCTGTTCCCGATTCACCAGTGATAAAAACCGGTGCTTGGGATCGGGCAATTTTTTGTAAGGTAATACGTAGTTGCTGGATCGGCAGGGATTGTCCAATCAGCATTTTATGTTCAAGCGCTTCATTTGGATTATTATGCGAATAATCCACCGGTTTATTCAGGGCTTTTTGTAAGAGTTGTTCCAGATGTTTCTGATTGATCGGTTTGCTGACAAAATCAAAGGCCCCGGCTTTGAGCGCAGCAATAGCGATTTCCATGTTGCCATAGGCGGTCAGAACTGCGACCGGAAGTGCCGGATAGAGGCTGCCAATCCAGTCCAGTAACTCCAAACCATTGCCATCGGGCAGGTTTAGGTCAGTCAGACAGGCATCATATTGATGATTGGCAAGGCATTTTTTAGCATCTTCCAAACGGTGGGCAATGTGCGTACGAATTCCCATGCGCAGCAATGACATTTGCATGAGGGTACACAAATCTTCCTCATCATCCACCAAAAGCACCAGTGGTTGTTGTTCCCCATTCATCTTCCTTGACCCCTTTAAAGCGTAATACGTTGACAGCTGATGCGAAAGCATGCGCCCTGTTCTTGTTGTATATAGTTTAATTGTGCCTGATTTGCTTCGCAAAAACTATGTGATAAATACAATCCTAATCCGGTACCACTAATCGATGTGCTAAAAAAGGGTTTGAACAATAGAGCTTGATCATGTACGGCTACGCCAGAGCCAAAATCCCGTACATCAATCCAGACCCGATGTTCATAGGGATGCACATTCAGCTGAATATAGGCTGCATCTGCTGAATTGTGACGAATGGCATTACGAATCAGATTAATGAGGATTTGCCGGAATTGTGCTTCATCAAACTGAATTACCAAAGGGATATCAATATTAAATTGAATCTGATCATGAATATCGGCCAGATCTTCTTGGATAAATAACGGGATAAAATCATTGAGATGAATCGGTATAGGATGGGTTTCTTTATTTTTGACCATATTCAGCGTGTCCTGAATAATCCGGTCAATCCGGGTCGCCTGTCGGCCAATCATCTGCTGGAGTAGCTGTTGCTGTTCAGTTTCCGAGTCCAGATATAAATCATTGGCTTGCACAATGGCAGCTAGGGGGTTGCGAATTTCATGGGCAATACTGGCCGAGAGTTGACCCAGTGCAGCAAGTTTAAGTTGCTGCACCTGCTGATTCAGTTTTTTGGCATCCTGTAACACCAGTAGCATTAGAGTCTGATGCGGCACAATCAGCTTTTGTACTTGCACATGAATATTATAGCGACTTTGCTGGGATTCAAACTGAAAGCGCTCACCATTTTCCAGCGTTTCAAAATGGATCAGTTCAAATAAATCTGGCTGTGACTGAGATAAGGTGAATTTCTCATGGCCGTATTTGGACTCAATTCCAAGAAGATTGCAGGCGGCAGGATTACTGAGTACCACATGGTAGTTTTCATCCAGCACCAGATAACCGGTTTCGATCTGCTCCAGAATATAGCGGTTAATATTCTGTAAGCGATGCAGTTCCAGCGATTGAGAAAAATTCAGATTTTCCAAAATCTGAAAACGGCGCACGGCAATTTGTCCGGTGCCATAGACCACAAAAAACAAAAAGGCCAGCAGGGCGCTATTACTGATATTACTGAGTGATGAAAATGCAAAAATACTGCCGATAAAATGCTGATAAATAACGCTGATGACCGCAATAAGGGTGACAACTAAGGCCTTTTTTGCATCTAATAATAAAGATGCAGAAAAGATGGTAATCACAAACAACAGCCCGATTTGCAGATTAGGACCATCACTGGCCAAAGTCAGCAAACTTAGAACGCAGACATCGCTAAAGAAAATCATGATCAGCTGCGGCTGGATCAGTCGTCTGATCCATTTCAGCGCAAACAGCTGTACGGTATTGATCGCAACCCCGATTCCCAGCGCATAATAATACAGCTGCGGATATTGATAATCGGTGGTGAGTTCGGGGTAGGTCAGCAGAAAAATCAGCAGTAGGCCGGTGCTGATCAGCAAGCGATAAGCGCTATACCAGATACCGAGATGATATTGATTGAGCGCAGAATAACTGGATTTTTGTGCCATATGCACCGGAACTCGTTAAAAGCTAAGGTTTAATGAGTCCATAGCGCATGGCCAGATGAGTCAGTTTGACATCGCTATCGATATTCAGTTTTTCAAAAATACGGTAACGATAAGTATTCACGGTTTTAACACTCACAAAGAGCTTGTCGGCAATTTCCTGGGCGCTGATACAATTCACCACCATCATCGCCACTTGCATTTCACGTTCTGACAATGCATCAAAAGGGGATTGTTGTGTATCAGAAAGGTAAGAGCTGGCTAACTGTTCGGCAATGTCGGCACTGAAATATTTGCCGCCTTGCATGACTTTATTAATCGCACGGACCATTTCCGAAATCGGGGCCCCTTTGGTGATATAGCCTTTGGCACCGGCTTTCAATAGCAGGGACGGATAAGGTTCTTCTGCCAGACCGCTAACCGCTAAAACTTTGGTTTCCGGCGCACTCTGAAGTAGACGGCGCGTGGTTTCTACGCCACCAATGCCCGGCATATTCACATCTAACAAAACTACATTAGGATGGTGCAGGCGCACCAGAGAAATCGCTTCTTCACCAGATTCAGCTTGTCCAATTACCTGAACCTCCGCATGGTCTTCTAGCATTCTGCAAATTCCAGTACGAACTAATTCATGGTCGTCCACAACTAAAACTGTGATCACCTACGCTCTCCCTCTGTTAAAAAAATCATTTTTTTGTTACATAAAGCAAAATAAGCTTGCAATGAAAGTACAAAATTAGCAATCCTATTCGCAAGATTAAATCTGAAACTTATCACACAGTGTCAAGAACAAAAAATGTTCGGCATTGTGTTTAAATGTAAGGCATATTAGAGGTAATACGCAAATCAATCTTACCTCTGTTAGTTGAGTGAAGGAATAGTGAAGAAAATAAACAAGTCTTTAAGGCATCTACTCGGCCTGTCCGTGTTAATCAGCATGAGCACGACAAGTTTTGCTGAAATCATTATGAATTCTGGCACGGCAGAGGGCGGTTCCAGTATTAGTTGGTCTTCTGAAGAAGTTAACCAGTTAATGAGCGACGATTTTAATGCATCTGCCAATGAGCCTTCGCCACCCGGGTCTGCCACAGTGACTACCACTTTGCGTCAGGCCGGCACAGCAGCGCCAACAGCAGTCAAACCTGCTTATACTGCGCCGCAGATTATTGATACGAATCATTTTAGTAATCAACCTTCTGTCAATGCACGGGCTGCACTGGTCATGGATGCACAAACCGGTGAGGTGCTATTTAGCAAAAATACCAATACTGCCTATCCGATTGCATCGATTACCAAGCTGATGACAGCGGTGGTGATTTCTGATGCACGTCTGAATATGTCGGAAAAAATCACCCTGCAACAGGCTGATTTTTCCTGTTCAGGCTGTAAAAGCTCAAGCTCGACTTTAAGAGCAGGGGACAGCATGAACCGTGCTGAAGCTTTACTGTTTGCTCTGATGAAGTCCGAGAATCCGGCTGCAGCCGCTTTGGCACGGACCTATCCCGGTGGTCGATCAGCGTTTATTGCCAAAATGAATGCAAAAGCTAAAGAGCTGGGAATGAACTCCACTCGCTTTATGGAATCAACAGGTTTGCATCCGGGTAACGTGGCATCAGCTCGTGACTTGGGAATCTTGGTGAATACTGCCTCTCAATACGGTCTGATTCGCCAGTTCTCGACCACGCCAAGCTATGACTTCAACTTGGGTTATCGTGTATTGAAATCGAATAACACCAATGCTTTGGTACGTAATGGCGGCTGGAATATCAATATTTCTAAAACCGGTTTTATTAATGAAGCAGGGCGCTGTGTAGTGATGCACACCACCCTGAATAACCGTCCGGTGGCGGTGGTACTTTTAGGCGCAAACAGCTCACAGGCGCGTACCAATGATGCGACCCGTTTAATGAGTTGGGTCAGCCAGCAACCTAAACGAATCTAATTGATTGGTTCATAAAAAAAACCCTGCACTTGCAGGGTTTTTTTAATTCTGGCCGAAATTACATATTCGACAGAATAGAGTCTTTAACTTGAGTCATGGTCGCATCAATCGACACCATCACAGCATCAGCACATTGCTTGATGGCAGTGTCTGGATCTTTCAGACCGTTACCCGTTACGGTACATACGATCACTGAACCTTCATCAATTTTACCCGCTTTAATGTCACGGATCGCACCGCCGACAGACGCAGCAGACGCAGGCTCTACGAATACACCTTCATACATAGAAAGCAGACGTTGAGCTTCAAGAATTTCCGCATCAGTCAGTTCATCAAACCAGCCGTTTGAATCACGAACAACCGCTTTAGCATGATTGAAGCTTTGCGGATTGCCGATACGAATCGCAGTTGCAACAGTTTCCGGGTTTTCTACTGGACCGCCACGAAGGAACGGTGCAGCACCAGAGGCTTGGTAACCTGCCATGATTGGCAAACCTGCCGGTTTAGGACCAGTGAAAGCATCAGTTTCAGCATCGTAAACGACTTGCTCAAATTCTTCTTTCGACTGGTTAGCCACCGCTTCGGTATAACCCATCCAGTGTGCAGTGATGTTACCCGCGTTACCTACAGGCAGGCAGTGATAATCCGGTGCACGACCTAAAGCTTCAACGATTTCATAAGCAATGGTTTTTTGACCTTGCAGGCGGTATGGGTTGATTGAGTTTACAATCGTTACCGGTGCCTGATCGGCAACTTCTTTAACCAGACGCATACCGTCATCGAAGTTACCGCGAATTTGCATGGTGATCGCACCATACATCATCGCTTGAGCCATTTTACCCATGGCAATTTTGCCTTCAGGGATGAGCACGAATGCTTTGATGCCAGCACGCGCAGCATATGCCGCCGCCGCCGCAGAGGTGTTACCAGTAGATGCGCAGATGATGGCTTTAGAGCCTTTTTCAACGGCTTTGGTCACCGCCATAGTCATACCGCGGTCTTTAAATGAACCAGTCGGGTTTAAGCCCTCGTACTTCACATAAATTTCAACATCTTTACCAATAATGCGTGGAATATTCTCAAGCTTGATCAGTGGAGTATTACCTTCACCCAAAGAGATCGCACGAGTAGTTGCAGACACTGGTAAACGGTCGCGATAGCGGTCAACTAAACCAGTATAACGATTGGCATTCGACATGATGATGTTCCAATTGTGTGTAGAGCTTGGCAAGGGGAATGCTCCCCTCAACCCGATTAATTATCAAGCGATTCTAAACGAATTCGTACAATTTCGCCATGAATGACGGGTAATGCTTGAATTTGTGAAAGCGCTGCATCCATTTTTGATTCGACGATAGGATCAGTCAGAATCACGATAGGAATAAGGTCTTTGGATAAACGTGGTTGCTGCATGATCGCATCAATACTGATGCCGGCACGACTGAGAATCGTGGTCACATCGGCAAGCACGCCCATCTGATCTTCGGCATTAATACGGATGTAATAGCCGGTGGTCATTTGTTCACGACTCAAGATCGGTAAATCACTGAGCGCTTCAAAAGCCAGTTGCGGAATGGTGCCTGCGCCGTCTTCTGTGTAAATAATGTCACGGACAATATCAACCACATCGGCAACAACCGCAGAAGCCGTTGGTCCCGCACCCGCGCCAGCACCATAGTACAGTGTTGGGCCAACCGCATTCGCTTGTACCAGAACCGCATTTTTCACGCCGTTAACATTGGCAATCAGCTGGTCATCTGGAATCAGGGTCGGGTGTACACGGAGTTCAATCCCGGCATCGGTACGGCGTGCAATACCCAGGTGTTTAATCCGGAAACCGAGGTCTTCGGCATATTTCACGTCTTGTGCCGTGACTTTGCCAATGCCTTCAGTAAAGACTTTGTCAAACTGTAGCGGAATACCAAAGGCACATGAGGCCAGAATGGTGAGCTTGTGCGCAGCATCAATACCTTCCACATCAAAGGTCGGATCAGCTTCAGCATAACCCAGTTCTTGAGCCTCTTTCAGCACATCTTCAAAAGCACGGCCTTTTTCACGCATTTCACTGAGAATGAAGTTACCTGTGCCGTTAATAATACCGGCCAGCCATTCAATCTTGTTGGCTGCCAAACCTTCACGGATCACTTTAATAATTGGAATGCCACCAGCCACTGCGGCTTCATAGGCAATCTGTACGGCATTGTCTTCAGCCGCTTTAAACAGTTCGTTGCCGTGTTCAGCCAAGAGTGCTTTGTTGGCCGTTACAATATGTTTGCCATGTTCCATGGCTTCCATAATAATTTCAAAAGCAGGATGAATTCCGCCCATGACTTCCACCACGACGTCTACATCAGGTTGACGTACGATGTCCATCAAGTCGGCACTTTGTTTGACCGATTCTGGCAGATCCAGATCAGGACGTGGACGACGGGTGCCTACATGGGTAATTTCAATTTCACGACCGGTGCGACGTTTGATCTCAGCAGCATTTTCTTTTAATAGTTTCAAGGCACCACCACCTACAGTACCAAGACCGAGGATTGCCAGACGAACTGGTTTCACGTCACACTCCAAATTAAACAGTTTTTTACAAGAACCTAGATCATAGCTAAAAAAACCGCCTGACTCTAGGGTCATTTTCAGAATATCTTTATCTATAAATTAAAGTTAAATAACGTATTAAAATGAGTTATTTAAGCCGGTTCAATAATTCCGAGGTAGACAGGTAACCGCCCAGATAAGCCCCTGCTGAATTATAAATGGCAGGGGTGCCATTCACGCCCATATTCAGACCCATTTGATATTGATCTTGAACAGGATTTTCACATTTTTCTGCACTAATCTGTGCACCGGCAATCGCCTGGTCAAACGCACTACGGCGGTCGGCACTGCACCAGATCGCTTCCATGGCTGGCATATGCTGTTCACCACGCGGCCAGGCGATATAACGCACTTCAATGCCTTTGGCATTCATCTCATCCATTTGTTCATGGAATTTATGGCAATACGGACAACTGACATCGGTAAACACATAGACCACATGCTTGGCTTTGCCTTTAGCTGGATAGACCAGCAAGTCTGCTGGCTTGAGTTCAGCAAAGAGTTTATTGTTGATGCCTGCCTGCAGGTTTTCGCTGACATTGTGTAGCTGTTTGTCGCCGAGACGGATCACATCGCCCTGAATCAGGTATTTACCGTCACTGGTGACATAGACCGCAGACATGCCTTCCAGACTCACCCAGTACAGGTTTGGAACTTCAGTGGCTTTAATGTCGGTAATTTTGGCACTGATGCCAGCAGTTTTGAAATGCTTTTCCAACGTAGACGCCAGACGCTGTTCTGCATTACGTTCGGTCAGGGTAGAGGCTTCGCCCGTCGCCGGTGCGCTTGCAGTCAACTCTTGCTTTTTATCGTTGTTAGTGGAATTGGAACACGCAGTCAGACCCAAACCAGCAGCAAGTGTGCAAGCCATAAAAATTTTTGAGCGGGCAAATGTCATAAAAAACCCTTTTCTTCTTGGATTAAAAACAGAGCATTAGCATAACAAAAAAAAATACCCACACGTCAAACTTCTCAGTTTATTCCATCCGGATATGTTTTAAGCTCGAGGATGATGGGTCGCGTGTAGCTGTTGCATCCGTACCTGTGCTACATGAGTATAAATCTGGGTGGTAGACAGATCACTATGCCCGAGCAGCATCTGTACCACGCGTAAGTCTGCGCCATGATTGAGTAAATGCGTGGCAAAGGCATGGCGCAAGGTATGCGGTGACAGTTCGGACTGAATGCCGGCCTGCAGCGCATAACGCTTAATGGCATACCAGAAATTCTGCCGGCTCATGATACCGCCATGCTGGGTCAGGAACAGATAATCGGTCGAAGTCTTGTACAGTTGCGGACGGGCTTCGTTCAGATATTTTTCCACCCATTCACAGGCCATTTGTCCCATCGGAACTAGACGTTCTTTATTACCCTTACCGACGATACGTAAATAACCCTGTTTTAAATTGATCAGTTCCAGACGCAGGTTAATCAGTTCGGTCACCCGAAGTCCGCAGGCATACAGCACTTCAAACATGGCACGATCGCGCAGCCCTAATGCCGTGTTGATATCCGGGGCGTGAATCAGGGCTTCGACATCAGCTTCGGACAAATCTTTAGGTAAGGCCCGGCCCAGTTTTGGGGTTTTATGTGCAGCCACCGGATTATCACTACGCAGTTTCTGCTCACGTAAAAATTTATAAAATGAACGCAAGGCAGACAGGCAGCGGGCAATCGAACGTGGACTTTTTTGCTGTTTGGTCAGTGCAATCAGTACATCGGAAATATCATCATGATTCCATTCCGGCAGAGGCTTGCTCAGGCATTCTGCACATTGCACCAGATCGGATAAATAGGCATTGCGGGTATGCGGGCTGACCGTTTGTGCAATCAGATAATCACGAAAACCCTGTAAATAACTGAACGCATCAGGAATCTGGACAGGGGCAGGAATACGGGGTTTTTTATTCAGCATAGGGTGAAAGGATCTGATCTGAAAAAGCGATAATCGGGATTGGTATTCTCCACTGTAGTTTAATTTTATGACAGTGTCGATGTGGTATAAGGCTAAATCGAAATGTAATTAATCTTATTTGTTAATTATTCTCATTTGTTTGTATACTGTACAAAATAGTTTAGGAATTTCACGGTGCGTTTGTCTGATTTAAAAGCAAAACAAATTGCCATCATTCGAAAAGTGAGTCGAACAGCTGATGGTGAAAGTGCTCTACACGATGTCGTTGCGAGTCGTTTGGAAACTTTAGGCTTTGTACCAGGTACAAAGGTACAAGTCATTACTAAAGGTATTTTTGGTGGAGATCCCATTTTGATTCAAGTTGGATTCACACGTTTTGCTTTGCGTAAATCAGAAGCAGCCAAAATTGAAATCGAACAGGCGGTGTCGGCATGAGTGATACATTACGTATTGCCCTTGTCGGTAACCCTAACTGCGGTAAAACTTCATTATTCAACCACTTAACTGGAACACGCCAAAAAGTCGGTAACTATGCGGGTGTCACGGTTGAACGTAAAGTCGGTACGTTTCAGCTTGCCTCAGGCAAAGCGGTACGGGTACTGGATTTGCCGGGAACTTATAGTCTGGATGCGACCAGTCCGGATGAAGAGATTACCCGCAACGTCGTACAAGGTAAAATTGCGGAAGAGCAGGAGCAGGATGCATTTTTGTGTGTAGTAGATGCCACCAATCTGAAACTGCATTTGGGTCTGGTGCTGGAAATGATTCAGCTGGGTCGTCCGGTGCTGGTTGTGCTGAACATGATGGATGAAGCACGCCGTCGTGGCATGCAGATCAATACTCAGAAGCTGTCTGAGCGACTGGGCGTACCTGTGGTAGAAACGGTGGCTGTGCGCAATTCAGGGATTGAAAACCTGAAAAATGCGTTGGATCAAGGCAAGTATTCTGTACCACAGACTGAGCTCAGCGGCTTGAAAGGTGACAGTCACCAGCGCGTGGAAAACATTCTGAATGACGTGGTCAATTTCGTCGATCAGGAAGATAAACGTACCGATTTCCTCGACAAGATTTTTCTGCATCCGGTACTGGGCTTAATTAGTCTGGCCGTGATGATGTTCGTGATTTTCCAGGCGGTATTTGCCTGGGCTGCGCCGTTTATGGATGGGATTGAATCCTTCTTCGGCTGGTTGGGTGAGTTCCTCGGCGAATATATTTCTCATCCCTTGCTGAATAGTCTGGTGGTAGATGGGATTATTGCCGGTGCAGGCGGAGTAGTCGTATTCCTGCCACAAATTCTGATTTTGTTCTTCTTTATTCTGGTACTGGAAGAATCGGGTTATTTACCGCGTGCAGCATTCTTGCTCGATAAACTGATGTTTAAAGCCGGTTTGTCAGGACGTGCCTTTATTCCGTTATTGTCCAGCTTTGCCTGTGCCATTCCCGGCATTATGGCATCGCGGACCATTAGTGATCCACGAGATCGTTTAACCACGATTTTTGTTGCACCTTTAATGACCTGTTCGGCGCGTTTGCCGGTTTATGCCTTGCTGATTGCGGCATTTGTACCCGCACAAACTGTCTGGGGCTTCCTGAATCTGCAAGGTCTGGTACTTTTCGGTCTGTATATGGCAGGCATCGTAAGTGCTTTGGTAGTGTCTTTTGTGTTGAAATTCTTCCATAAAGATAAATCACAGCACATGCTGCTGATGGAACTGCCAAGCTACCGTTTTCCAGACCTAAAAAACGTCTGGATCGGCTTGCTGGATCGCGGCAAAATCTTCTTGAAACGTGTCGGTGGCATCATCTTCGCCTTATCGATTGTGCTGTGGTTCCTGTGTACGTTCCCGCAGCCACCAGAAGGTGCAACCCTGCCGGCCATTGATTATTCATTGGCAGGGATGCTCGGTCATCTGATGCAACCGATCTTTGCACCCCTCGGTTTTAACTGGCAGATCTGTATTGCCCTGATTCCGGCGATGGCAGCGCGTGAAGTGGTCGTTGCAGCACTGGGCACAGTCTATGCGATGTCGGCAGTTGATGAAGATGCGATGTCTGAAGGTCTGGCTACGCTGATCAGCGGTGGAGGTGATCTGGGCTGGTCAGTGGCGACAGGTTTGTCTTTGCTGGTGTGGTTTATTTATGCACCACACTGTCTGGCGACCCTGGCAACGGTGAAACGTGAAACGGGTTCCTGGAAAACTGTCAGTATCATGACCATTTACCTGTTTGGTCTGGCATATTTCATGTCATTCCTGACTTATCAAATTGCTTCATATTATTTGGGCTAAATCTCAGTTTGGCCTTGGCCAATTGAGTGTGCTGCATTGTATATGTATGGGAGATTGAGATGATTGAAATTTTCATTGTGGCAGCACTGGTGCTTTGGAGCATGCTGGTCGTATTCAAAAAGGTGTTTCCGAACACCTCTAACTCAGTCTTCCAGAAGCTGTCTGATGCCTGTGCAGCCAAGGGCTGGAAGCGTCTGGCCAAATGGCTGCAACCGGGTATGGCTGCAGGCTGTGGTGGCAACTGTGCCTGTCCGGTTTCAGAAAAAAGTTCAGAAGAAAAGCCAGCCCAACAAGCGGTGAAATGGAAATAATTTCCTTTTCTGGCTGAATTTTAAAAACCGTCATGATCATGACGGTTTTTTTACGCATGGACACAAAAAAATGTGCAGAAAAGCCAATCAGAAAAGGCATTCAAAACAGCAAAGTGCTACCATTTCGTCAGTTTCAAAATAGACCAAAATATGGGGCGAAAATGTTAATACAACGTGGTGGGTTAAAAGTCGTTGCAGGACTCGGAATATCAGGTGTTGCAGCAGTCAATTTCTTGCATAGTCAGGGCTACCGCGTTGCAGTAACAGATTCTAGAGCTAACCCGCCCGGACATGACCAGATACCCGCTGAGGTTCAGACCAGTTTTGGTCAGTTTGATGCCGAGCTGTTGCTGTCTGCAGAAGAAATCGTGATCAGCCCGGGGCTTGATCCTAAACTTCCTGAAATTCAGGCAGCGATTAACAAGGGTATTCCGGTGGTCAGTGAAATCCAGATTTTACGCCGTGCTACGGATAAGCCTATTGTGGCGATTACCGGTTCTAATGCCAAAAGTACCGTGACTACCTTGATTGGTTTAATGGCAGCAGATGCAGGTAAAAAAGTCGCTGTCGGTGGTAACTTAGGCCGTCCTGCGCTAGACCTGACTAAAGACGATCCTGAGCTGTATATACTCGAGCTGTCCAGTTTTCAGCTGGAAACCACCTCAAATCTGGCAGCTGAAGTCGCGGTGGTGTTGAACATGAGTGAAGATCATCTAGATCGTCATGGCGATATGATGGGTTATCACACGGCGAAACACCGGATTTTCCAAGGTGTGAAAAAAGTCGTCTATAACCGTGATGACTCTTTGACCCGTCCTCTGGTGCCAGACGTAACACCGATGCAAAGCTTTGGTCTAAATGCACCGGATATGAACCAGTACGGTATTCTCAAGGATACTGATGGCAGTATCTGGCTGGCGCGTGGTCGTGAGCGTCTGCTGAAAAGTACCGAGATGTATATGCAGGGCACGCATAATGTTGCCAATGCCTTGGCCTGTCTGGCGCTGGGTGAGGCGATTGGTCTGCCACTGGACAGCATGTTGAATACCTTGAAGACGTTTAAAGGTCTGGAACATCGCTGTGAATTCGTCAAGGAAGTACAGGGCGTACGCTATTATAACGACTCCAAAGGTACCAATATCGGCGCAACCTTGGCGGCACTGGACGGTCTGGGCATGGCGATTGAAGCCCAAGGCGGTAAGGTTGCGATTATTCTTGGTGGACAAGGTAAGGGCCAGGATTTTAAAGCTTTACGGGAATCACTCGCTAAATATGCCAAAGTAGCGGTATTGATCGGTGAAGATCGTCCCATCATTGAAGCAGCGATTGCGGGCACGACTGAACTGATCCATGCGGACAGCCTGCAGCAGGCGGTAGAAATCTGCCAAAAGCACACTCAGACCCATGATGTCGTGCTATTGTCTCCTGCATGTGCAAGTTTTGATATGTTCTCGGGTTATCCTGAGCGTGGTCGCAAGTTTGTTGCGTATGTGAATGAACTCAATTAAGAATAACAAGGATTCGTGATATGGCTGGGTTTGCTCAGACTACGATCAATAAATTAAATCAATTTTATACGCAGTGGATACCTAGAATACCTGCTGAAGTGAATCCACGGAATGTATTGATTTTCTGTGTGTTGGCTTTGCTCTGCATTGGTTCGATCATGGTGGCATCGGCCTCGATGCCCTATGCAGAACGTATGCATGAAAATCCGTTTCACTATATTAGCCGACATGGGATTTCGATTTTTGTCGCTGCCGTAGCAGCTTTTCTGGCTTATAAAATCCCCTTAAAAGTCTGGTTTAATAACACTTTCTTTTTGTGGATTATTACCATCGTACTTTTGGTGGCCGTGCTATTTGTCGGGACGGAAGTCAATGGTTCCAAACGCTGGATTCGGATCGCAGGCTTTACCTTACAGGCTTCGGAAGTCGCCAAAGTGATGATGGCAATTTTTACTGCAGACTACGTGGTGCGCCGTGCGGAAGAAGTACGGAATAATATCAAGGGTCTGGTCCGTTTAAGTGCCATCATGGGTGCTACCGTCGGTTTGATTATTCTCGAGCCTGACTTGGGTGCAACCGTGGTAATTACCTTAACCATGCTTGGCGTGTTCTTTCTGGCGGGTGCGCCGTGGATTCAGTTCGGTGTGGCTTTTATGACCTTGGTCGGCGCATTTGCTGCCGCGATTCTGTTGGAACCGTATCGTCTGCAACGTCTGCTGTCTTTTTCGAATCCTTGGGAAGATCCCTTAGGCACCGGTTATCAGCTCTCTAATGCCCTTATGGCCTTTGGCCGTGGGGAATGGGCAGGGGTAGGCTTGGGGCATAGTATCCAGAAAATGTCTTATTTGCCTGAGGCGCATACCGATTTCATGCTGGCAATTTTGGGTGAAGAATTTGGCTTTTTAGGCATTTCAACCATCCTGATCTTGTCCTTCACCATGCTGGTTTGCTGTATCCGCATTGGACACCGCGCCTTGCAGCATCAATATTTGCGTGCCGGCTATCTGGCTTATGGCATCAGTATCATTTTCCTGTTACAGATTCTGGTGAATGCCGGTATGAATATGGGCATGTTGCCGACCAAGGGTTTGACCTTGCCATTTATTAGTTATGGCGGTTCATCCCTGATTATCTGTGCGGTCATGATCAGTCTGATTCTGAAAATTGATTCGACCACGCGTCAGGTCAATCCAAGCCGCGAAGAATCAAGCTTCTAGATTGGAGTTTCGTCCTGGCTCTGGCTGAGCATGGTCCAGTACCGTGCTCGGCATTGCGGTTCCACAATTGGAACAGGTCACAAAAGCAGATTTAGGCTTGGAAAGTGGAATCAAGGGTATAAAAAATAAAGAAAAATAATTACGCTGCTGTTTTAGCTCATAGCCCGAACGAGTACGGCAGACCGGACACAGAAACTGGCTTTTCTCAATGGTTTTGGTTTTAGGGCCGACGCCAAAAATAAAAAACATACTCTTCTTCCTATCAATTTTTCATTCTAGAAGTCTAGCTTAAGTGAAAAGCTGTTTTTATAAATAGTGACCTTGTAGCTCAGTTGTATGTGGAATTCGATCGATATCCCATTGTACTACCGCCTGTTGCAGCATCCGTTCGGGAGTGTCCAGATCAACTTCGGCCTGATGCAAAGCATTTAATGCCTGTTTTAATAATTGGGGCGCCTGAGTTAAATCTAGGGCTTGGGCCAGATTCTGTTTCGACAGTTTTTGCCCCTGATCATTCATTGCCAGCGGCAGATGCATATAGCTCAGACGCGGATAACCGAGTAACTGTCCCAGATAGATTTGCCGTTCGGTATTATCCAGCAGGTCAGCCCCACGCACCACATGCGTCATACCTTGCAGATAGTCATCGACTACTACAGCCAGCTGGTAATTCATAATGCCGTCACGACGTTTTAAGACAAAATCGCCCAGATCTTTCTTCAATTCTGAACAGTGCCGACCTTGCAAGCGGTCTTCAAAGCAGATTTCAACATCTGCAACTTTTAAGCGAATGGCCTGATGTTCAAAAGCTAAACCTAAATCACGGCAGGTATCTTGATAGATATGATTGGAACCAAGCATTTTACGGGTGCATTGGCAGGCATAAACCAAGCCTTGCTGACGTAATTGCTGGATAACGTCTTCATAAATGTCTAAGCGGTCTTTCTGGAAAATGATTTCGGCATCAGGCTCAAGCTGAAAGGCATCTAGGGCACGCAGGATATGCTCTTCGCTGCCGGGATAAATGCGGGGAATATCGGTGTCTTCAATCCGGACCAGCCATGTGCCTTGATTGGCTTTGGCATCGCAGTAACTGGCAACTGCGGTAATGAGGGAGCCAAAATGCAAAGGGCCGGTTGGCGATGGCGCGAACCGGCCCACATAAGCCATCCTGTTGTCCCCCTCCTTTTTTAAAGGAGGGGTTAGGGGAGGATTATTTACAGACATACTTAACCGTTATTTTGCTTCTCTTTGATCTCTGCAAGGGTTTTGCAGTCAATACATAAAGTAGCCGTTGGACGTGCTTCTAAACGACGCAAGCCAATCTCGATACCACAAGTTTCACAGAAACCATAGTCATCATTCTGGATTGCTTCGATCGACTGTTCGATTTTACGAATCAGTTTACGTTCACGGTCACGGGTACGTAACTCAATCGCAAACTCTTCTTCCTGAGTCGCACGGTCATTCACATCTGGAAGAGCAGTATTTTCGTCTTGCATCGTATTCAGGGTACGATCCACTTCTGACATCAACTCAGCTTTCCAAGCCAGCAAGATTTGGCGGAAATGCTGAAGCTGACCTTCAGACATGTATTCTTCATTTTTTTTAGGTTGATAAGGTTCAATACCAAATAAGCTAGCAGTAGAACCACCGTCAGTCGTTTTAGGCTTAGATTTGCGTACGCGCTTTGCAGCTTTCTCTTCTACAACATCAGTTTGATTGTCTAAGACTTGATTTTGGTTGTCATTCGCCATTTAGGGCATTCCTCATCTATGCGTATGATTGCTACGCAAAAAATATGGTGATATGCAGTTTTTTATCCACCCTGTAGAAAGATTATCCTCCTATGGGGGCCGTCATCATATAGACTTTTTATGCTTATTGATAGTCTTTGATGTCTGGACTATGCATATCACATTTCCTTTGGTTGCAATAAAGTAATGCAAAAAAAACAAATTGAAAAGTTAATAACCTGAAATTTCGGTATTAATATTTTGCTGGCTCAATGCCACCCGTTCAATATAGGTATCAAACTCACCATTTTGTTGCAAATGTAATACACGATAACCTGGTGCTGCCTGATCTAGCGCGAAATCTTCACTTTTAGGTTTAAACTGCACACTGGTCGATGGCGTGGATAAAAAGTAGATGCCATGCCATTCGTTGCAGGAATCCTGATGCACATGACCAAACAGAACCAGCTTGATATTATGATGCCGAGCCAGTACATCTTTCAAATCTTCAGCATTTTTCAGCCGGTGCTGATCAATCCAGTGCGATTTCATCGCAAAAGGATGATGATGGCAAGCGACAATGACATGCTGATGCTTAAATTCAAGCAATAATTGGTCCAATTGATCAAGTTGAGCCTGTTCCACCCAGCCATCGATCTTGCCTTGAACGGCACTATTTAACAGGATCATGGTCCAGGTGCCAAAATGAATGGCATGCACCTGATTTGCATTCTGGTGAAAAGGGAACACCCGAGAATCGTCATGATTGCCTGGAATCTGATAATACGGCACGTTTAAAGACTGGACAAATGCTAAATAGCGTTGATAAGTCTGCTCGACCGGCACCTGTGCCAGATCACCGGTATGAATCAGTGCATCCATTTGGGGAAAGCGCTGTTGGATCTGCTGCATCACCTCGTGAAAACTCTGCTCGGGATTCATCCGGGCAAATTCCAGCTCTTCCCGATCCATCAAATGGGTATCAGAAATCTGGATAATGGTCCAATCTGGCTGTGTGTTTATGCTTGACTGCTGAAAACTCATGTCTTTCCCCTTAGACATATTCCTGCAGTATGAATATGTTGTTGCAACCATTGCAAGGCCATAATGACAGGTGCATTTCTTAAGCGACCATTCGTGAGCAAGGACGGAATATCAGCATAATCTAGAATATGCAGCTGGATATTTTCACCTTCATCCGGCATGCCAAAAATACCGCCCTGTTCAGGCAATTCGGTCTGCGCCACATATAAATGAAATAATTCGGAACATGCCCCGGCGGACGGATAGAAGCTGAAAATGTGCTGCAGCTCATCCAGGGTACAGCCTGATTCTTCGAGTGCTTCGCGACGGATGCATGTTTCAGGCGCTTCATCGCCATCCAGAACGCCAGCAATTACTTCGAGTTGCCAAGGAGAGTCGATATCATCCAGTCCGCCAATCCGGAACTGTTCGATCAGGCCGAATTTCTGCTGTTGATGGTTGTACATCAGCACACCCGCTGCTTCTGGCCGGTGAATCAGCTCACGTTGCAAAACAGGGGTTGAGCTTTCCTGATTAAATAAACGGTGTTTCAGGCTGACTTGTTCTACCTGAATAAATCCCCGGTACAAGAACTCACGTGCCTCTACGCTAAAGTCTTTTTTATTATAAGAGGCCTGTTTAATAATATTCATATGCTCAGATAGAATGAATTGATTTATTTTCATCCTATCTGAGTTTTTTTTGAAGACAACTGTTTTTTTTACAGTTTTATAGTTTGTGGTATAAATTTTGACCAGAATTATGGTAGTGGGCTTTCATCTGATCCATGCCGGCTTCAATTTCGGCCTGAGAGGTTGCTGGCTGATCAGGATTAGCCTGTTGACTGGCATAATCGCGAACATTCTGGCTAATCTTCATTGAACAGAACTTCGGTCCGCACATGGAACAAAAGTGCGCAGATTTATGTGCTGCTTTGGGCATGGTTTCATCATGCATACTGCGAGCGGTATCCGGATCCAGACTCAAGTTAAACTGGTCTTCCCAGCGGAACTCAAAACGGGCTTTGGACAGGGCATTATCCCGGGCCTGTGCACCCGGATGTCCTTTGGCCAGATCGGCAGCATGCGCGGCAATCTTGTAAGTAATAATGCCGTCTTTGACATCTTTTTTATTCGGCAAGCCGAGATGCTCTTTCGGCGTGACATAACACAGCATCGCGGTACCATACCAGCCAATCATCGCGGCGCCGATCGCCGAAGTAATGTGGTCATAACCCGGTGCAATATCCGTGGTTAAAGGCCCCAAGGTATAAAACGGTGCTTCTTTACAGACTTCCAGTTGCAGGTCCATATTTTCCTTGATCATATGCATCGGGACATGGCCCGGGCCTTCAATCATCACCTGAACATCATGCTCCCAGGCACGGTGGGTCAGTTCGCCCAAAGTTCGAAGTTCGGCAAATTGCGCTTCGTCATTGGCATCCTGCACACAGCCCGGACGTAGGCCATCGCCGAGACTAAACGATACGTCATAAGCTTTCATGATTTCGCAGATTTCATCGAAATGGGTATACAGGAAGTTTTCCTGATGATGTGCCAGACACCACTGCGCCATGATCGAACCGCCACGCGATACGATACCGGTCAAACGGTTGGCAGTCAGCGGTACATATCTTAAAAGCACACCGGCATGAATGGTGAAATAGTCCACACCTTGTTCAGCCTGTTCAATCAGGGTGTCTTTAAAGATCTCCCAGGTCAGGTCTTCGGCCACACCATTGACTTTTTCCAGTGCCTGATAGATCGGTACGGTTCCAATTGGTACAGGAGAGTTGCGGATAATCCATTCACGGGTTTCATGAATATTCTGGCCGGTCGAGAGGTCCATAATCGTATCTGCACCCCAACGTGTCGCCCAGGTCATTTTCGAGACTTCTTCTTCGATACTTGAACCGAGTGCAGAATTACCAATATTGGCATTGATTTTGACCAGAAAATTACGCCCGATGATCATCGGTTCCAGTTCCGGATGATTGATATTGGCCGGAATAATCGCGCGGCCGGCGGCGACTTCCTGACGCACAAATTCTGGCGTAATTTCAGTCAGGTTTTTTGCACCAAAATTCTGGCCCGGATGCTGGCGCATATCGACACCATCGAGTTGACGTAGGTTTTCACGAATGGCGATGTATTCCATTTCCGGGGTGATGATGCCTTGCTTGGCATAATGCATCTGGGTGATGTTGCGGCCGCATTTGGCTTTGCGTGGTTTTTGAATATGCGCGAAACGGATCGCAGCGGTACGGATATCGCGTAAACGCTGGCGGCCAAATTCAGAACTGAGCTGATCCAGAATTTCACTATCGTTGCGCTGCTCAATCCAGCTTTCACGAATATTCGGCAGACCTTTGTTCAGGTCAATCGTCACATCGGGGTCAGTATAAACACCAGACGTGTCATAGACCATTAATGGCGGATTATGTTCACCGCCCAGACTGGTCGGGGTTTCACTTAAGGAAATCTCCCGCATCGGTACCTGAATATCAGGACGGGAGCCTTGCAGATAGACTTTACGTGAGGCAGGCAGAATTCGCGTTAAATCGCGTGCTTCCTGTTCATGAGCGGAGAGAGTGGTTTCAGAAGAAAGATTCGTTAACTGGTTCATGGCTATGATCCTTATGATGACATCAACGAATCAAGCACGACCAAAAACGTAGGCAGATTTATCCTGAACAGATAAAGCAAGGGCTGGGTTTTTAGCTGGCTTGATTCCTACGCAGGTATTAACCTGATCAGGTTCAACGGTACTCATGCTCAATTCCTGATAACGATAAAAGGAATCACATGATCTCAGCGAGGCATTACTCGCGCTCCGTCAAGCGAGGCTAAAGCTTAGCTCAGTTTAGGCATAATAGACAGGTCTAAATCGCTCAACTTTAAGCGAGGATTGATTTAGACATGGTCCTACTGATTGAAGGTGAAACTGATCCCAACTAGATACAGATGGCATCGGTAAAGCAGTCCTTATCGTATTTTTGTGAGGGCGGACTGATCTGGGCATAGTACAGAATCTGTTCTGCTTCCGAACGGTTTCTATAATCGGCAGGCAAGGTTTGCTGGCGCTGTTCCGGAGTCATGTCCAGAAATTCCAGAAACAGGCGTGCCTGTGTGGACAGCGTTGATTTCTGGCCACTCGACAGCCCGATAATGGTTTCCAGATGACTGGTATCCACGGCATAACGATCGTGATAATCTTCAGACACCGGCGATTGCTCGGTACCTCTAAACAGGAAATAGGTGTATTGCTTCAGCAGATATTCGGCATCGCGTTTATAACTACTATTCGGATAAGTCTTGAGATAGTCTTCCCAAAGCAGACTGCGGGCTGCAATATCAGCGGCTTCAATCTGCAGGCGTTTTTCCGTCAGCACCGGCTCCATATTCTGTTCCGCCAGATTTTCAATAAAGGCTTTTTCAGCGGCTGGTAAATAAGGGGCAAAAATACGCGCCAGATATTCCGGACTGCGGCGATAATGTAAAGTGCCATCCCCCAGATCCACCAGTTCTACATAAGCCTGCCCCTTGTGTTTTAACAGATACTGGTCACGTGAGGTGAGCTGTTGAAAATGCGCATGCTGAATGGTCGGATGCTGGGCCATTTCCAGTGCATACTGCTCAAAGGCACGTTGCTGAAATTCGGTGCGATCCACCTTTAAAAAGCGCTGATACATTTCGGTAGAGCGCAACATCAGATTTTTCTGCTCTGCCAGTTCCATTAAGGGCAGGCACACTTTAAGATCCTGATTAATTTGTTCCAGCGCAAACGTCGTGCGCTGGTCATTAATCTGGGACATATTTTTTTCAATATTCTGGCACATGAGGCTAAAGTCATTGACTGGACTTTGCGTTTGCTTTGCCTCAGTCTGTTCGACCTGGATCTGTGGATCTGAAGGCTGTTGGCAGCCCCCAAGAAGCAGCACGCTACCAGCAATCAAACAGGCTTTGAATATCGACGGGAATGGCATTAACACTATGCTTCAGGACTCTGTATATAGGTGAATTCAGAAAATAACGGCCTTACTGGGAGGTATATTGTATAGATCAAATTAAAATACTATGTTTAGTATTGTGAATTGCTTTGTTACATTGCAGACAGAGATCTTGAAAATTGAATTAATCGTGAATAAAACGCGATAGTTATATTAAAAAGTTAATAAAAATCATACGTAAAAATTCAAGAGATCTCTTTAGTATGGCTTAGCTTAAAGCGCCAGAATTTTTTGATCTGAATGGCTGTTAGGGGTTAACACTATAAAATGAAATTAAAACTCAGTGTCATGGCGGGGATATTGGCAAGTAGTCCGGCAGTTTTTGCACTGGATTTGCAAGAAGCCTATGCGCGCGCCCAGCAAAATGACCCGAACTGGCAGGCGAATGTGTTGCAGTATCAGGCCGATCAGCTCAATCTGGGGATTGCCAGCGGCAATTTGCTGCCGACCGTGTCCCTTTCAGGCAATGTCACCCGTAAAAACCAGTCCGTCAACAACTCAGAGTCTGAAGGTTTGCCTGCTGAATTTGGTGAGTTGCAAAGTTCCAGTACCACCAGCCGTCAGGTGGCCTTAACCGCACGCCAACCTTTATTTCGCTGGGATGCCTGGCAAGGTTATAAGCAGGTCAAGACCTCGGTCGAACTCAGTGAAGTCAATCTGCGCTTGCAAAAACAGCAGCATATTTTACAGGTGGCCGAAGCCTATTTTAATGTCTTGCGTCAGCAGTCTTTGACTACGGCCTATTTACAGGAAGAGCAGGCACTGTCTGAGCAGTTACGCATGATGAATGCTAAGCTCAAAGAAGGTTTGGTGGCGCGTAGTGAGGTCAGTGAAGCCAATGCCCAGTATCAAAGTGCCCAAGCCAACCGGATTTCGACTCAAGTTCAGCTGGTACTGGCCCAAGAACAGCTGGCACAGTTAATCGGCCCTTATCAGGAAAATCTGGCGGTATTACGCAACGATTTCCAGTTCCAGAAACCGGTTCCAAGTGATATGCAGTCCTGGACCGAATTAGCACAAAGCCAGAATCTGAATATTCTGCAAGCGCGTCTGCAAAAGCGCTATTCTGAAGATGCCAAACGGGTCGAACAGGCTGCGCTCTATCCGCAGGTCGAAGCGGTCGGAACCTATGGCTATTTAAAGCAAAGTCCGGCTACGATCATGTCCAGCAATGGAGATTTCGACCAGATTGGGGTGGAAGTGAACTGGAATGTATTTAGCGGTGGACGCACACAAAAAAGTATCCGTCAGGCCGGTGTCAATGTGCAAAAAAGTGAAGCGCAACTGGATGCGGCCATCCGCAAAGCCAATACCGATGTGAAACAGTCTTTTATGCAAGTAGAAACCGATCAGGCCAAACTGAATGCACGTAAAGCCGCGATGGACTCTTCGGAAATTGTCTCACAAGCGTCTAAAGCCCAATATCAGGAAGGCTTAAAAACCATGGTCGATGTGTTGCTGGCACAGCGTAATGCCTTTTCTGCCAAGACCGATTATTTGAATGCCAAATATGATTATCTGTTGCATGTGCTGCAATTGCAGGCCTCGGTCGGGCAGTTAACCGAAAAGGAACTGGCAGAGCTGAATGCCTGGCTGATTGAATATGATTCGCCTCAGCCTCTATGAGGCTACTATTGTCATCAAACTTTCATCATAGATATGCTTTAATATGATTTATTATTGATCATTGTCCTCTATCGTTCAGGAGTAGCTTTCCTTGTGTCCAAATAATCCTGTATTAAGTCATCACATTTCTTCGCAATTTAATGAAGAACTGCAGGACGTAAATACCAAATTCATGACGATGGGCGGACTGGTAGAACAGCAGGTAGCTAATGCCATTCATGCTTTATTGGACACAGATGTCTCAATGGCAGTAGATGTGCAGTTTCAAGACAATGTCGTCAATCAGATGGAACGAGATATTGATGAAGCGCTGACCCTGATTCTGGCGCGTCGTCATCCTGCTGCGATTGATTTACGTATGGTGCTTGCCATGTCCAAGGCCAATACCGATCTGGAACGGATTGGTGATGAAGCCTCGAAAATAGGCCGGATTGCACAAAGCTTGTGTGAAGAGGGTGGCTCACCGCGCGGTTATATGGAAACCCGACATATTGGCAACCAGGTGCGGGTAATGATTCACGATGCACTGGATGCTTTTGCGCGTCTGGATGTAGATCAGGCCTTGAAGGTCATGTTGGCAGATGCGGATATTGACCGTGAGTATCAATCAGCCACACGTACGCTTATGACTTATATGATTGAAGATCCGCGGCATATCAGTCGTGTCATCAATGTATTATGGGTGCTGCGTTCGCTAGAAAGAATTGGCGATCATGCCCGGAATATTTCGGAACAGGTGATCTATATGGTCAAAGGTTTTGATGTGCGTCATACCAGCGTTGAAGAAATTGAACAGAAAGTTCAGCGTTAAATCTTAAAAAATTAAAATAAAAAGCCTGCAATTTGCAGGCTTTTTTTCAGCTTTAATTAAATGTTTTTTCTCAAATCGGAAGCAAAACAGGTTTTAAAATAATCAAAATTTTTATCGATGAAATTTACAAAAAATGTGATTTGGTTGTCAAAAAATATACAAAACGTATATATAATTATAAAATATGCAGGTTTTTTAGACAAAATGGAGTTTTTCTCCAGAGAAATTATGAGCTGGATACATGTGGCGATGTGTATCTAAAGTGATCATCAACTGTTTTTAGCTATCCCATTTTACACAAGATAAACCTGCACAAGTTTTGTGAAATATCATATGTAAGAGAACATTTATGATGATTGATGAAAGTAAAAGAGAAGTTTCTCAAATTTACTTTTCTGTGCGGTTAAAGTTTTTTATCGCACTCTTGGGGGCTTGTTGCTGGACCGCATTTTCAATTTGGATTTCCCAAAACTGGCTGCATGATCTGAGCGGATATATTGGTTATTTTGCAGCGGTTTTCCTGATTTATGGCATTGCCATTATTCCAGGCTTTATGAATTCATTTGCGGCTTTCAGCTTGATGATGGATCGCAGACCCAAGCGGCAGCGATTAGCGTCTTATCCGGGCATTACTATGTTGATTGCTGCCTATAATGAAGCTGTTTCCATAGAAGACACTTTAGTCAGTATTAGTGTGCAAAAATATCCTGGAAAATTGCAAGTTATTGTTATTAATGATGGTTCTCAAGATGACACTGCTGATATTGTCCGAAAAGCGGAATCGAGATTTCCCTGGCTGACCTTGCTGGATTTAAAGCAAAATGCAGGTAAAGCACACGCCTTAAATGAAGGCTTAAAGCTTGCGGAACATGATCTGGTGATTACCGTCGATGCAGATTCTTATTTACATCGTGTTGCCTTAATCAATATTGTGGAACGCTATGTAGCGGATCCACCCAATACACGTGCAGTTGCGGGTAAAATTCTGGTACGCAATTCTCGTGAAAACATGTTAACCAAAACTCAGGAATGGGACTATTTTCTCGGTATTTCCGCGACCAAGCGTATGCAGTCCCTATATCAGGGAACCTTAGTGGCCCAAGGTGCTTTCTCTATTTATGATCGAAACGCCCTGATTGAAGTGGGTGGATGGCCTGAATGTGTGGGCGAAGACATCGTACTTACATGGGCATTATTGAATGCAGGCTATCGTGTTGGACATTGTGAGGATGCCTGTCTATTTACCAATGCACCGACCACACTTAAGGTTTTTATCAAACAGCGTCAGCGTTGGGCACGTGGCATGATTGAGGCATTTATTCAACATCCCACTATTCTAATTAAGCCAAGACTGTCTACGTTTTTTATTTACTGGAATCTGCTTTTCCCTTGGTTGGATATTGCCTTTACCTTTGGCTTTATACCTGGACTCATTCTGGCATGTTTTGGACACTACTGGATCGCGGGTATTATGACCCTAGCTTTATTACCTATGGCATTCTTACTGGGGCTATTAAATTATTCAATTGAACGCAGAATGTTTGATGGTCTGGAGCTCAGGGTACGGAAAAACTTCAGTGGTTTTTTCTTGTATGTTCTTGCCTATAGTTTCTTATTGCAACCTGCCAGTATTTTAGGATATTTGGATGAAGTACTGAGAACACGAAAAACATGGGGAACAAAATGAAAAATAACAAAATTGGGATCTATGCGGTTGTTCCTTTGCTTATAGGTATGAATGCAAGCAGCCTGGCCAAGGGATTAGAAGAAAACCTGGCCCAAAGTGAACGTGCGCTTGGAACAGAGTTTTTCTTTAGTGATGATAGTGAAGGCTTTCAAACCCGTAAATTATCAGCGGAATTTTTGCCTCAATATGAACATGCTGATGATTATCTAGGTATACGTGGCAGTGCTTATCAGTATAAAGCTGATGACTGGAGTCGAGATGGTCAAAAGATTTCATTGATTGGACGTAATATTGATTCTGCTACAGCGAATGGCTGGGCTTTGGAGGCAGGTATAGTTGATCAAGGAGATCATACATTATTCACCTTTGATGGTAGTTATCGTACGCCACTTGCAGAAAAAACAGCATTAGAAGTTTTTGCCAATCGGGATTGGGTTGAAACTCAGCCTGCTTTGGAGCAGGGAACGAATTTTACCTTTATTGGTGCTGCCTTGGATCAGGGTTTAGGTGAGCATGTCACAGTGGTGGGTGTTGCAGGATCGCAATTTTTTTCAGACGATAATCGCCGTGATCATGGTCGTATCAGACTGATCTATCAGCCTTCTCTGGACTTGGGATTGACGCTTCAGGCCCGATATCGCACCTACCAAAGTAGTGAAGAAGATGTAGGCAGGGAATATTTTAACCCTCAGGATTATCAAGAATCGATGCTGGCCTTAGGTTGGCGTCAGCGTTTTTCCGGCTGGTCAGCCGGTTTAACTGCTGGTTTTGGACGTGAAAAAATCAATCAGGATTCAAGCCAATCCACCCGGCTATTTGAGCTGAACCTGCAAAGTCCTGTTCGCGGCTCGCAGTTTCTACGTATGAATGCTGGATATAATCGCAGTGCTTCCTTCTATGGGCCGGATTATGATTATCGTTATATCAGGGGTGAATGGATTGTGCAGTTTTAAATCTGAAAGATGAATCTTAATGTTGAGCGGTCTTAAAAGACCGCTTATCTTTTGTAGCAAATTTTTGATTTAGAGAAAGATAATTAACCCATATTAACTATGGGTTTCTTCCTCAGCATCCTCTTCAAAAGTTTTGGCAATTTTTTCAATATTCAGGCTTTTGGCCATCGCATCAAAGATTTCCTTATATACGCCTTGCTGATGATAAAGCTGATCGTGTTCACCATGTTCAGCAATCGTTCCTTCTTTCATCACATAGGTATAATCTGCATCAATAATCTGCGACAGGCTATGCGAAATGATGATCACGGTACGGCCTTGCTTGATCTGGTCCAGACTTTGTTTGATCTGTTCCGTGGCAATTGCATCCAGACTCGCCGTCGGTTCATCCAGAAAAATGATTGGTGGATTTTTCAGGAACATCCGTGCCAAGGCAATGCGTTGCTGCTGGCCGCCAGACAGCATCAAGGCATCGCTGTCATAGCCATCCGGTAACTGTAAAATCTGCTCATGAATCGAGGCTTTTTCTGCCGCTTCAATTACATCCTCCATTGAGGCAGTAGTTTTGCCGTAGCGGATATTGTCAAAGATGGTGCCCTGAAAAATATGGTTTTTTTGCAAGACCAGACCAATATGATCGCGTAGATATTGGGTGTCATAATCTTTCAGATTAATGCCATCCAGTTTGATCTGGCCTTGCTGCGGTTCATAAAATTTATCCAGCAGACTGATCAGGGTGGATTTTCCGGCACCCGATAAGCCCACCAAGGCGGTAATTTTATTGGGGCGAATTTCCATATCAATATCTTTCAGAGCATGGTGGCCGTTTGGATAATAAAAATTCACGCCACTGAGTTCAAACTTGCCTTGGACAACCGGTTTCTGCTGACCGCTTTGTTCAATTTCATCATCGGCTTCCAGAATCTTGAAAAAGCTTTCTGAATAGATCATGGCATCATTCACTTCATCATAAATCCGGTGCAGGGATCGGATCGGGGCAGAGACATTGTTAAATAGCAGCACATGAAACATGATCATGCCGATACTCATCTGGCCATCCAGCACAAAGTAGGAGGTTAGAATAATGATCAGTACAATCCCGATCTGTTCCAGAAAAGTTTTCAGGCCATCAAACAGGAAACTGGTCTGGCGGGTTTTCATCTGATTGTCGGTCAGTTCGCGCTGTAATCCCAACTGCTTTTCCGATTCAATCGATTCGCGGTTAAAGGATTTGATTACGGTAATCGAATTGATGATGCTGAGAATGCCTTGACTCTTTTTCTCCCGGCCATCGCGAAGACTGCGGCGCCAGCCCCCGAGTTTTTGCGCCTGTTTATAGGTCAGCCAGAAATAGATCGGGACAATGGCAGTTGCAACCAGACCGACATAGACATTGGCATAGTACATCAACCCCAAAGCCACAATAGCACTGGTAAATAACGGTAAAATATCAATGAAAAAGATCTGTACCAGACGGGTCAGTGAGCCAATACCACGGTCAATCCGGGTCTGTAATTTACCGGCCTGATTATTTTCCTGATTAAAAAATTCCAGACGATATTTTAAAAACTTTTCAATAATCCCCTGGGCCAGATCCTGAGAGACAAAAATCCGCAGTTTCTCTCCATAGAACTTCTGCCCGAACTGGACAAAGGCATTAATAATTTCTTTGCCGAGCAAAATTGCCGAAATCGTGATCAGAATATGCCAGCCTTGCTCCAATCCTTGACCGGCTTCGAGTAGCGAATTGATGCTGTCGACCGCATATTGCAAGGTAATGGCATTGACCTGTGCGGTGAATGAGCCAATCAGGGTCAGAATCAGCGTGGCAATCACCAGCAACCGGTAAGGCTGAACAAAGGGACGAAGTTTCTGAAACAGCTGCCATAAGTTCATAAAAGAATTATTTTTATTGTGAAAATTGAATTCAGTCTAGGCAGGAATTAGGCAAGCCACAAGCATAAATGTTGTAGTCATTTGTGAAGAGCAGTTGTAATCTTTTAGGTCGAATGTCAGTATTTTCATGTGGATACTGGATCTGATGGATATGACGCTCGATTTATTTGCACCCCAGCCGCAAGCCAATGTATTACCTTTTGATGGGGTAGTGGAGGATTATGGCCTGATTTTGGATGAGGGGCAAAGCCAGCAGTATCTACAGCATTTTCTCAGTCAGCTGGCCTGGCAACATGATGAAGTGCATTTATTTGGCAAGCACCATGTCACAGGTCGCCAGGTGGTCTGGTATGGCGATGAACATTATCAGTATCATTATTCTGGTACGCTCAAACAAGCTCAGGTATGGACACCCGGATTATTCCGTTTAAAGCAGCATATTGAAATTCTGGTCGGTCATCCCTTTAATTCCTGTTTGGCCAATTTGTATGAAGATGGTTCTCAAGGCTTGGGCTGGCATAGTGATGATGAGCCGGCTTTATATACAGGTACTTCTCGGGAAAATGTCATTGCTTCTCTGAGTCTGGGAGCCACCCGAAAAATGAGCTTTAAGCATAAAACCCACAACGATAAAGTCGATGTGCTGTTACACAGTGGACAGTTGATTGTGATGCGTGGCGCGACACAGCAACACTGGAAGCACAGTATCAGCAAAACCAGCAAAGTTTTAACGCCGAGAATTAATCTGACTTTTCGTTATTTTTATCCTTAAGAAGCATTTTTGAGTATAAAAAAGCACCCTGAAGGATGCTGATTTAAAAAATTTTCAAGACAGATTAAGGCGTGATCCCGGCAGGATGACGATACCAGCTTTCAATCAATAAGGCAGCCGCAATGCTGTCGGCAGAGAGTTTTTTGCCGCGACCTTGAGCCTGATAATGATCCAGCTCATCGCGTGCTTCACGGGTGGTCAGACGTTCATCTACCATCCAGGTTTCAATATTGGTCTGATGACGTAAACGGCGGGCAAATTTTCGCGCCCGTGTCGATAGTTCGGATTCACTATCATCCATATTCAAGGGTAAGCCGACCAGAAATAAATTCGGTTGATGGCTTTTCACGATTTTGAGCAGTTCATCCCAGTTGGGAATACCATCTTTCATGGGAAATAAGGGCAGGGGATTGGCACTAGCAATCAGGGATTGTCCAACCGACATTCCCATTTTTTGTGTACCAAAATCAAACGCCATAATGGTGTATGGCGCGTTTACATCAAGCATGTCCAATCTCGGAAGATAACCAGTTGCGGTCTACACCCATTTTTTTATAGGCAGCGTCCCAACGGTCGTTATAAGGTAAGTTAAAAATCAGATCCATATCGGAATCACAAATCAGCCAGTCACCCCGGGCAATTTCCTGTTCCAGCTGGTGTTTGCCCCAACTGGCATAACCGAGGGCAATCTGATAGCGACCGACACCTTCATTATGTGCAATGGCATCCAGAATATCTTTGGAGGTAGTAATGCAGACATTTTCACCCACGGCGATGGAGGAATGCCAGGTCGGCTGACCGGTATGCAAGACAAAGCCGGCTTCAGGGCGCAAAGGGCCACCTTGCAATACCTCATGCGGATTGACATTATCTGCTTCAATATCCAGATCATTCAGCAATTCTTTAATTTGAATGCCGGCAGGTCGATTGATAATGATGCCTTGGGCACCATCTTCATCATGACGCGCGAGATAAATGACCGTCTGGGCAAAAAAATCATCATTCGCATGCGGCGGTGCAATCAGACAACGATGTGTCAGAAACTGTTTGGTCACCTGAGCAGTTCTCCTTAAAATGAATTTCTTCGCAGAGAAATCCTATGATCCTAATAGCTACGTTACTAGAGCTTTTTGGATTCACCAAATTTTATTTGTCCAGATTGTAAATCTTCAAGCCTGCTGAAATTTTAGCTGACGTAACTGGCGGGCATGTTGCAAGGTGGTTTCACTAATCTCTACACCGCCTGTCATTCTTGCAAGCTCCTGAATAATTTCATTTTCCTCAAGGTCAATGATTGTGCTGCTGGCAGGATCAGTCTGCTGTTTTTTTACCAGTAGGTGCTGATCAGATTGTGCTGCCACTTGTGCCTGATGGGTAATACACAGAATCTGTACATGCTGGGCCAGATCGGCCAGTAAACGCCCGACAATCTCTGCGGTACCACCACTAATCCCGACATCAATTTCGTCAAAAACCAATACTTCGGCTTCGGTTTTTTCCGCATTCATGACCTGCATCACCAGCGCAATACGCGAGAGCTCACCGCCTGAAGCAACCCGGGCCAAAGGTTGTGCCGGAATGCCTTTATTGGCAGTAAACAGCAATTGAATAAAGCTGAGACCTTCACTAGATGGATGTTCCAGAGGCTCAAACTTAAACTCAAAATGTGCTTCAGGCAGTGCAAGCTGTTTAACCTGTTCAGTTAGCTGCTTGGCCAGCGGTGCTGCGGCTTCACGGCGAATCTGATCCAGATGTTGGGCTTTATCCAGAAACTCCTGATAAGACACTGCTACCTGCTCAGCGAGTGTTTCCGGATCTTCCAGTTGATGTAACTGTTCCAGTTCACTTTGCCAGGCTTCATATTCTTCTTTGAGCAATTCCGGCTGGGTACGATATTTACGTGCCAGACGATGGAAGATTTCCAAAGTTGAATTCAATACTTCCATACGTTCCGGATCAAAACTTTGCCGATCCATGAACTGGCGTAAATTCGCTGCTGCATCTTCAAGTTCGCTTTGGGCATTCAGCAGGGAAGTATAAATCCCGGAGAGCTGCTCACTGCGTCCAGCATGCGATTCGACCCGACGCATAATTGATGCCAGTTCCTGAGTGATATTCTGTTCAGCTTCATCCAGCACATTCAGACTATAGACACAGTCCTGCATGATGGCTTCATGATGCGAGAGCCGATCAAATTCCTGCTCAATTTCCGGATAATCCGTCTGAACAATTTCTTCTAGTTCTTCGATTTGCAGCTCAAGGGTTTCCAGACGCTGCTTGCGTGTCGCTTGTGCATCCAAAGCTGCTTGATGCTGGCGGATATTTTTTTGCCAAGTGCTATACGCATCACGTACTTCTTGGGCCGGCGCATAAAAATGATAATAACGATCCAGCCAGTGCTTCGGATAAGGGGGTTCTAATAATTGTTGCTGACTATGCTGGCTATAGAGTTGTACCAGTAAACGCCCAATTTCTTTCAGTTCAGACAGGCTGCTCGGACGTCCATTGATCCAGGCCTTACTACGGCCGGTGGCAAAAATCACCCGGCGTAAATGAATTTCACCTGATTCATCATCCAGCTCATGCTCTTTTAACCAGGCTGCTTCAGGACTGTGTTCCTGATAGCTGAAGCTGGCGGTGACATCCGCCTTTTCCGTACCATAACGCACATAATTGGTATCGGTTCGCTCACCCAGACAGGCAGACAATGCATCCAGTAACAGGGATTTACCTGCACCGGTTTCACCGGTTAAAACGTTAAAACCTTTATCAATATCAATAGCAAGATGCTCGGCTAAAGCAAAATTGATCAGAGTTAAATGTGTCAGCATAAACGCATCCGGGCTGCGAAAAGTTTGATTGAAATAGCCTGATGTTGGATTTGGGTCACAACATGGCTGTGATTATTATAAATCAGGACGAATCAATTTCATTCTATCTTAAATTTTAACGATTCATATATGCTTATTTCACTGTATTTTCGCAAGAAGCTGACTCAGAAGTATGTTAATTCACTGCTGATTTTCATATTTTTGACATCCCCAATCTTTAAATTAATGACTCAATTGAGCCTGTGTCACAAGAGCACGTGCAAATTGAAACTTAAGCTTATATGTCAGCAAAATACAGGCCAAAACATGCTTCAAATAGCAGAGGTTTAGACGATACAGAATATTTCATCGGCGTCGATAAACTTCGATTGATTAGTTGAGGGTGCACATTTAAACTACAGCAATCAAAATATTACAAAATGCTTTATCTGGAGAAATCGCATGTCAGCTCAGTTTGATCATGTATCGGTACTTAAAAAATCTAATGTATATTTCGGCGGGTTATGTATTAGTCACATTGTACAATTTGAAGATGGGACCAAGAAAACGTTGGGTGTCATTCTGCCATCAGAAAATGCTTTGACCTTTGAAACACATGTTCCTGAGCGCATGGAAATTGTTTCAGGTGAATGCCGTGTTCAGATTGGCGATAGCGAAGAAAGTGAGCTGTTCCGTGCGGGACAGTCTTTCTATGTGCCGGGCAATAGCCGTTTTAAAATCGAAACCGATGATGTGCTGGACTATGTCTGCCATTTTGAAGGTTAAGTCCAGATTCAAGATCAGTGCAAACCGGGCAAGAAATTTCAGTGTGAATCGGTTAAACTAATCAGCTATAGAAATCCTGTGAACTCAGCTTTACGGGATTTTTCTTTTGTATATATAACTAATCTAGAGGTCGTTCATGGCAAAACCTGAATATTTTTATGGCGTACATTCAGTGGAGTCATTGTTAGAGCTTGAGCCTGAACGTGTCTTGACATTATTCACTCTCAAAGGACGAGATGATCAGCGTTTAAAGCGTGTACTGGAACTGGCTGAGCCGTTTGGGATCAGTGTGCAGCAGGCCAGCCGTGACAAACTGGAAAAATTGGCCGGCCAACCGTTTCACCAAGGCGTGGTCGCTGCGGTACGTGCACATCCGACCCTGAATGAAAAAGATCTTGAATCATTGTTGAGTGCGAATCCTCAAGCGTTGTTATTGGCCCTTGATCATATTACCGATCCGCATAATCTCGGTGCCTGTATCCGTACAGCTGCTGCAATGGGTGTGGAAGCGGTGATTGCACCACGTGATCGTTCAGCCACCCTAACTCCGACAGCACGTAAAGTGGCTGCAGGTGGTGCGGACAAAGTCAAATTCATTCAGGTGACCAATCTGGCGCGTACTTTGGGTCAAATCAAAGAAGATTTTAATGTTCGTGTGGTCGGTACCATGCTGGATGAAAAAGCGCTGCCGATTCAGAATTTTGATTTTACCGGTACCGGGGTTTGTGTGGTGATGGGTGCGGAAGATACAGGTCTGCGTCCAATTACCCAGAGTCAATGTGATCAGACCGTGTATATCCCGATGGCAGGTAATCTGCAAAGTCTGAATGTCAGTGTGGCTACAGGCATGGCGCTGTATGAAGCCTGCCGTCAGCGTAACCTTTAATTGATGATGGCATTGTCAGACCGTACCCAAGGCTATGTTTTTTTAGTTGTTACCATGTGCATCTGGGGCGGTTTTACCTTAACGGCCCGCCTGAATGCGCTTTGGCAGATCAGTGCTTGGGATATCGTGGCCTTGCGTTTTTCTCTGGCCTTCCTGATTCTGATGCCGATCTTGCTTTATCGTAAAGAGGCCGCTTTTTTACTGAAAAAAGAGCCTTTTATTTTAGCAATGATTGGCGGGGTGATTTATTGCCTGTTTGCCTATAGTGCTTTTCACTACGCACCTACCGCCCATGCTGCAATTTTCTTGAATGGCTGTATTCCGATCTGTACCGCGATCATGGCTTTTTTTCTGATGGGGCAGGCTTTTGATAAACATACCTGGGCCAGCCTGATCATTATGATCGTAGTACTGTGTCTCATGAGTATACTGATGTATCGGGAAACTGGTGTGGCCTTTGGGGCAGGGGACGGGCTGTTTTTTATCAGTGCCATACTTTGGGCGATTTTTACCGTTTTATTGCGTAAATATCAGCTAACTGCATGGCAGGCAATGTGTAGTGTCGCGATCTGGTCGGCAGTGATATATGTGCCGATTTATCTGCTATTTTTACCGAAAAATTTGAGTGTGCCTGAACCCAAGCATTTACTGTTTCAGACCATTTTTCACGGCATATTTGTGGTGATTATTGCTACTTTAAGCTATGTAGAAGCCATCAAGCGTCTCGGTGCATTTAAGGCAGGCAGTATTACCAATCTTGCACCTTTTATTGCGGCAATTCTGGCTGTACCTTTATTAAATGAAACTTTAAGCCTGGCCATGGTGTGTGGCCTGATGGGTATGGCAGTTGGGGCCTTACAACCGTGGCGCTGGTTACAGCATCAGGATAGTCTAAGCCTAAAATTGGCAGAACAAAAAAAGCAGTCTCATTAAGACTGCTTTTTTTATGCTTCAGCTGGCTGCCATGTTTAAATATTTTTGATGTAATGGTCTGAGATAAGTATAGAGATGATCCAGATGACCATCATTCAGGATAATATCATCGGCCATGGTCTGCTTTTGTTCGCGGGACATTTGTGCGGCAATGATATTGCGAATTTGCTCGATATTCTGGCCGTCACGTTGTGAGGCCCGCTCAATTTGCAGTTCGATGGTGGCATCAATCAGTAAGGTATGCTGAGTCAGTTCATGCTGATTAGTTTCAAACAGCAGTGGTGAAACTAGAATAGCGTAGGGACTTTGCGCAGCATGTAGTTGCTGGATAATGGAAGTGCGAATTGCCGGATGGGTAATACTTTCCAGGGTCTTGCGTGCTTCAGGAGACTGGAAGATATGTTCACGCAAGGCACGACGATTTAGTGAACCATCTTCAAGTAATACCCAATCACCAAAAGCCTGCTGAATCTGGGCCAGTGCAGGCTGACCAATTTCGACCACTTCACGTGCTACCACATCGGCATCGACTACCGTGATCCCTTGTGCTTCAAACCAGTGACTGGCAGCAGACTTGCCACTGCCAATCCCACCAGTTAAACCGAGTACAAATTTCAATTTATTGACCTAAATACACTTTCATAATTTGTTCACCCCAAAGAAAAGCGATCCAGCCGGCAATCGCAATATAAGGACCAAAAGCAAAAGGCTGATTTTCCTTGCGGACTTTTAGCAGAATGATGCCAATAATCGCACCTACCAGAGAAGATAGCAGCACAATTAAAGGCAATAATAATGGACCCATCCAGGCGCCCAAAGCCGCAAGCAGTTTAAAATCGCCATAGCCCATACCTTCTTTACCGGTGATGATTTTAAACAGGTAATACACTATCCATAAACATAAAAAGCCAATGATGTAGCCCCAGATGGCAGAGCTTGGGGAGGTATAGAGTGCATAACTATTTACGCCTAGACCTAGTGCAGCCAGGGGCAGGGTATAACGGTCCGGTAATAACTGGGTATCAAAATCAATAAAGGTTAGGGCAATCAGCACATAAGTCAGGATCAGTCCAAACAGCATTTGCATTGTCGGGCCAAATACTGCTACGACAAGTAGTGCACAAACTGCCGTCAGAATTTCAACCAAAGGATAACGGATGCTGATAGGATTCTGACAGTTCGCACACTTGCCACGCAGGACTAGCCAGCTGATAACTGGAATATTCTGGTACCAGCGGATTGGCTGATGACATTTAGGGCAAGTCGAAGCGGGTTTGCTTAAACTTAATTTCGCTTTATCAATCACCGGCTGTTCCGGATGCAAAAACATCTGGCAATCGGTACGCCATTCCTGTTCCATCATCTTGGGAGTGCGGTAGATCACCACATTCAGAAAGCTGCCGATACATAAACTAAAAAGCCCAACTGCGATATACAGCGCCGTTGGGTTTTGAATAAAATATTGAATAAGATCTTGCATTAAACCACAGAACCCATTTGGAAGATTGGAAGGTACATGGCAATCACCAGACCACCAACGAGCACACCGAGAACGGCCATAATTAGCGGTTCCATCATCGAAGTTAAGCCGTCAACCGCATTATCAACTTCGTTTTCATAATGTGTTGCTACTTTATCCAGCATGGCATCTAATGCACCGGATTCTTCACCAATTGCAACCATTTGGACTGCCATGGATGGGAATTTGTTGGTCACGCGCATGGCAAACTGTAGTTGTTGACCTGTGGCGACATCTTCACGAATTTTCATCACAGCATCTTCATATACAACGTTATTGGTAGCGCCGGCAGTGGATTCCAGTGCATCAATCAAAGGTACACCTGCTGCGAAAGTCGTGGCAAGGGTACGGCTATAACGTGCAATAATCGCTTTATATACCAAATCCCCAAAAATCGGTGCTTTGAGTGCTGCTTTATCCAGAAAATCGCGGAATTTCTTGCTACGTTTTTTGGCTTCAAGAAAAGCGGTAATGATGGCTCCAATGGCAATAATCAGCAGGAACCAATATTTTTGCATCCAGTCCGACATATTGACCACCATCTTGGTAAAAGCGGGCAGGTCGGCGCCAAATGAAGAGAATAAATCCTGGAAAACCGGGACCACTTTGACCATCAAGATAATGGTAACAATCAGAGCGACCACAACAACTGTAGCTGGATATTTCATGGCCTTTTTGATTTTTTGCTTGAGCAATTCACTTTTTTCTTTGTAAATCGCAACACGATCAAGCATGGTTTCAAGAGCACCCGACTGCTCGCCTGATTCAACTAAAGAGCAAAATAAATTATCAAAATACTGTGGATATTTACGCAGTGCTCCAGCGAAAGTGTTACCCCCCTCGACTTCACCTTTAATTCCCAATACAACTTCACGCATGGATGGATTTTCCAGACCTTCTGCGACAATCTCAAAGCCTTGTACCAGTGGTACCCCGGCTTTCATCATGGTCGCCAACTGTCGGGTAAAAATTGTAATATCCAGTGTTGAGACTTTTTTCTTCATCAAGCCTTCAAGGATATTTTTTTTCTTTTCCCGAATGGTCTTGATGCTGATGCCTTGTTTCCGAAGGGTGACCTTGGCCAGAGCCATATTTTTTGCTGGCAATTCCCCCTTGATCTTTGCCCCTTTACGATCAATTCCTTCATAGCTGAAGATCGGCATCATCTGGCCTTTCTTTACTGCTGGCATACCTTTATCCTTATTTTAGATCAGCGCCCGATCATTCGCTGGTGACACGATTGACTTCCTGTAAAGAAGTCACCCCCTGCATCACCTTGACTAAACCTGACCGGCGTAAATTGTTAAAACCTGCACGTGCGGAAGCATCGGCAATTTCAAGTGCATTGCCATCCTCCATAATAATTCTGGAAATTTCAGGTGTTACTTTCATAACTTCATAAATACCCACACGACCCTTATAGCCTTCACGGCATTCATTGCAGCCTACCGGTTCATAAATTTGGAACTCAGGTTGCTGCAAGTCGGTTTCGGTAAAACCCATCTCCAGTAAGCTTTGTTTCGGAATATCGGCAGGTTTTTTACATTGTGAACACAAACGACGTGCCAACCGTTGTGCAATGACCAGGTTGACTGAAGTGGCAATATTGAAAGAAGGCACCCCCATATTGCGTAAACGGGTCAAAGTCTCAGGCGCACTATTGGTATGCAGCGTCGACATCACCATATGACCGGTCTGCGCCGCTTTAATCGCAATCTCGGCAGTTTCCAGATCCCGGATCTCACCGACCATGACGATATCCGGGTCTTGACGTAAGAAGGACTTCAGTGCGGCAGAGAAGGTCAGGCCAACTTTATTATTAACGTTGACCTGATTAATCCCTTGCAAGTTAATCTCGACCGGATCTTCCGCCGTTGAGATATTAGTATCTTCACGATTGAGGATATTCAGACCAGTATACAGTGAAACGGTTTTACCGGAACCGGTCGGGCCGGTGATCAGCAGCATCCCTTGCGGTTTGTCCAGTGCCTGCATAAACAACTCTTTTTGTTCTGGTTCATAACCTAGGGCATCAATCCCCAGCATCGCGCTGGATGGATCCAGAATACGCAGTACCAGCTTCTCGCCAAACAGGGTAGGGAGAGAGTTGACACGGAAGTCAATGGCTTTGTTTTTGGATAATTTTAGTTTGATTCGACCATCTTGCGGTACCCGTTTTTCTGAAATGTCCATTTGCGACATAACCTTAAGACGTGAAGACAAGCGGTTTGCCAGCTGTAAGGGCGGGGTTGCAATCTGACGTAGAACACCATCGACCCGGTAACGTACCCGATAGATTTTTTCATAAGGTTCAAAGTGTAGATCTGAAGCGCCCATACGGATCGCATCAATCAGCAATTTATTAATATATTTGACAATCGGTGCTTCTTCACCCTTGTTACTGTCATCCTCTTCTTTATTCGGATCAGCAGATTCGACATCAACATCCAGATCAAATTCTTCATCAAACTCAAACGTGCTTTCTTCAGTAAAATTCTGCTCGATCAGTTTTTCAAGTTTATTGTGTTCAACAATAATGGTTTCAATATTGAGTTTAGTCGAAAAACGGACTGCATCGATCGCTTCGATATTGGTCGGGTTGCTGGTCGCAACATATAAAATACTGGAATTTTTAAAAATCGGCAGGATGCGATACTTGGTAATCAGCTTTTCATCAATCGCATCCCGCAAAATTTGGGCAGGATCATAGGCACTGATATCAAACAGCGGTTCGCCAAATTCAACTGAAATCGTTTCAGCAATGATGGTCGGAGAAAGCTGCTGCTGGTTAATTAACTCAGCCACAATATCGACTTTTTCTTGTTTGGCATGCGCCAACGCACTGCGCATATCTTCAGCCGAGATGACGCCTTCCTCGACCAAACGACGAATAAATCCGGTAAATCTTGGCGACCCCTGTAATGCTGTCATGCTATAAATGCCTACTCATCAAATTCTTTTAATTGCTATATTAAAATTATACGTTTGTTACGTAAAAATACCATAGCCAAGAGTGCTGCTAGCTTCCTCATCTCCAGTAAAAGCATGAACTGGTTAGAAGAAGTCCCCCATTTTTTAAGTGATAACAAAAAATAACCATTTTGGATAGTCTAAACCGAGAATGAGTGATAAGAAAACTATTCTTTTAATTTTCCAATTCCGTGTAGAATGTGCCCAATTCAAAATATGTAAATGAAATAGGTTAATTATGTCGGTTTCGACGATTACCCCTTGGGTGATAGGTAACTGGAAAATGAATCCGGTGCAGGCAGAGGCATTGAGCTTGGTGCGTGGTATTAAGAATTTGCTGGAAACTGCGCCAATTGCCGAAGATCAATGTCATTTAGGTGTGGCACCGATTGCCATTGCCTTAAGCCAGATTCAGGCAGAGCTGTCATCTGCGGTTCGTCCGATTTATACCGTAGCACAAGATGTTTCACGTATTTCTGGAACAGGTCCCTACACTGGTGAAGTCAGTGCTGAATTGTTGGCCGATAGTCAAATTCACTATGTACTAGTGGGTCATTCTGAGCGCCGTGAAATATTTGCGGAAAATGCTGATATTTTAAATGCGAAAATCAAGAATGCCTTAAGTGCCGGTTTGACTGTGATTTATTGCGTTGGTGAAAGCCTGGAACAACGTGAAGCAGGGCAGGCAGAAGCTGTAGTGCTACAACAGATTTGTGATATTGCTGCTGTGGTTGAAGCGGAGCAATGGAACAATATCGTGATTGCCTATGAACCGATCTGGGCAATTGGAACTGGTAAAACTGCTTCTCCTGAAGATGCACAGGCCATGCATGCACAAATCCGTCAAGGTTTAAGCCAGATCACTGGTTATGGCGCGACGATGGCGATTTTATATGGTGGTAGTGTCAAGCCGGAAAATGCAGTAGAGTTAGCAGCCTGCGCAGATATCAATGGGGCATTGGTCGGTGGTGCATCACTCAATGCTGAGTCGTTCCATAAAATTGCTCATGCATTTGCAAATACACAATAATTAGGAGTTCAGCATGCAAACTTTTGTGCTGGTAGTACATATTATCTTAGCTGTTTTGATGATTGTCTTGATTTTGGTTCAGCATGGTAAAGGTGCAGATGCTGGCGCCTCTTTCGGTGGCGGTGGTGCAGCGACAGTATTCGGAGCATCGGGTTCGGGTAATTTTATGACCCGTTTGACTGCGATTTTTACTGCACTGTTTTTCGTGACCAGTCTGACTTTGGCGATTTTGGCCAAGCAACAAACCTCGAATGCCTATAGTTTGGGATCGGTTCAGTCTGCGCCGACCACACCTGTGCAATCGAATGAAAGTTCACCAACTGCACCAGAAACGACCGAATAGTTTTAATTAGTCCTTTCTTTTTTGCAGTGATGCGACTAGAATGCGACACAGCTGCGGTGGTGGTGGAATTGGTAGACACGCTACCTTGAGGTGGTAGTGCTTTCGGGCGTGGGGGTTCAAGTCCCCCCTTCCGCACCAACTTATAATCCAGAAATTTAAGTTGGTGTATGCAGCTGAAAAAACTTCTGTTGATGCGGGATGGAGCAGTCTGGTAGCTCGTCGGGCTCATAACCCGAAGGTCGTTGGTTCAAATCCAGCTCCCGCTACCAATCAATCCTTTTTAAAGACGCAAACTTTCAAGAGGCAGCTTAAACAGGTTTTAAGTTGAGAAAATTAATTTGCATGTTGTTGCGGGATGGAGCAGTCTGGTAGCTCGTCGGGCTCATAACCCGAAGGTCGTTGGTTCAAATCCAGCTCCCGCTACCAATCTTTTAAAGATGCAAACTTTAAAAGCAGTTTAAGTACTTTAGACTGAACGTTATTTGTACGCTGATGCGGGATGGAGCAGTCTGGTAGCTCGTCGGGCTCATAACCCGAAGGTCGTTGGTTCAAATCCAGCTCCCGCTACCACTTTTTCAGCGACAGATGACAAATATGCAGAATGATGTGGTTTTGATTGAAAAGTTCTCATCTTTTGTATATAATTTTTGCACGTTGATGCGGGATGGAGCAGTCTGGTAGCTCGTCGGGCTCATAACCCGAAGGTCGTTGGTTCAAATCCAGCTCCCGCTACCAAGTTTCTAAAAAGAGGCTCACAACAAGGTGGGCCTTTTTGCACAGTGGGATTTGAAAAAATCTTAAATTGTGCATTAATTGGGGCGATTTACGCCCTTTTTTATTGGCTATCGTGTAGTGTCGACATTATTTGGTCAAATCTCCATGTTTCACTACTACTATAGTTTGTATTGGTTTGTAGTGGTCAAATAGATCATAAAATCGCACCAGATGACGAGAGTAAATGAAGCTATCAAATAAAACTCAAGCACTTCAGGACTTGATTGCACCAGCAGTTGAAGCCTGTAATGTAAACCTTTGGGGGATTGAATTTCTGCCACAGGGTAAATGTTCGTTATTACGTATCTACATCGACAAGCCAGTCGATGAGAGCGTTGCACCAGCAATCAATGAAGATGGTGAAGAAGAGCAGGGGCGTGGTATTGGCGTTCAGGATTGTGTGCGTGTCACGCAGCAAGTGGGCGCAATGCTGGATGTTCATGATCCGATCTCGGGTGAATATTCACTTGAAGTATCTTCGCCAGGCTGGGACCGTCCATTCTTCCAGCTCGAGCAGATGTCAGGCTATATCGGTCATACCGTAGCACTACGTTTGATCAGTGCGGTAGATAACCGTCGTAAATTCCAGGCCAAACTGGTTGCTGTCGATCTTGAAAATGAAATGATTCAGGTTGAAGTAGAAAAGCAACAGGTATTGGAGATCGACAGTCACAATATCGATAAAGCAAATTTGGTCTTCCAAGATTAATTTAATAAATAAAAATTTAACGAATAGGTGACGTATGGCACGTGAAATTCTGACCGTCGTTGAAACGGTTAGTAACGAAAAAGGTGTACCTCGTGAAGCGATCTTTGAAGCGCTTGAGCAAGCTTTAGTTGCTGCGACAAAGAAAAAATTCTACGAAGGAACACATTCGGAAGAAGCACGTTTACGTGTGGAAATTGATCGTAAAACAGGTGACTATCGTACTTTCCGTCAGTGGGAAGTGGTTGCAGACGAAGATCATGAAATGCCAGCTTGTCAGGATGCCATCTCTGATGTCGATCCGGCAAAATGGTCGATTGGCGACATTCGTGAGCTTGAAGTGGAATCGATTGACTTCGGTCGTATTGCAGCGCAAATTGCCAAGCAAGTGATCGTACAGAAGATCCGTGAAGCAGAACGTGCACTTGTGGCTGATGCTTACGAATCTAAAGTCGGCGAGCTGATCTACGGTGAAGTGAAAAAACAAACCAAAGACGGTTTTATCATTGACCTAGGTGACAATGCTGAAGCGTATCTTGCTCGTGAAGAAATGATTCCGAAAGAAATCCTTCGTCCGAAGCAACGCGTGAATGCGATTCTATTCAATGTCAACCGTGAAGGTCGTGGTGCGCAGTTACAACTGTCACGTGCTAAACCGGATATGCTGATTGCATTGATGAAAAAAGAGATCCCTGAGATTTCTGAAGAAATCATTGAAATTAAAGCGGCGGCTCGCCAACCAGGCGTTCGTGCTAAAATTGCAGTGAAAACCAATGACCACCGTATTGACCCGGTGGGTGCTTGTATTGGTATGCGTGGTACCCGTATCCAGGCTGTACAGCAAGAGCTCAATGGCGAGCGTATTGATGTAGTCGTTTGGTCGGATGATCCTGCGCAATATATCGCAAGTGCATTGGAACCAGCAGATGTATCGAGTATTGTCATTGATGAAGATGCACGTACTGCAGATATCATTTTCGCAACCAGCGATCAGTTGGCACGTGCGATTGGTTCACAAGGTCAGAACGTTCGTCTGGCATCTGAATTGACTGGCTACAAACTGGACATGATGCTGGAAGAGGAATACTACGCCCGTCAACAAAACGAAGCGCAACAATATTTAGACATGTTTGTTACCCGTCTGGATATCGCGGAAGATTTGGCGATGGCATTGGTAGAAATGGGCTTCACCTCGCTTGAAGAAATTGCTTATGTCCCTGCAGAAACGTTTGATGAAATCGAACTAGATGCGGAACTGGTTGAACTACTGCAAAGCCGTGCGAAAGAAATTGCACTTGCTGATGCATTACAACAGCAAGAGAACATACAAGCGCCAAGTGAAGAACTTGTTGCAATGGAAGGCATGACAGTAGAGATCGCGCAAGCGCTAGCAGCTCGTGGTGTGGTAACAGTGGATGATTTAGCAGATCAGGCGACTGACGATATCGAAGATATTGAAGGTTTGGGTGCTGAGAAAGCAGGTCAACTCATTATGAAAGCGCGCGAATCATGGTTTAACTAGGAGGTAGTATATGACGGACAAGTCGATTAAAGAGTTAGCCCTCAATGTGGGTCGTCCAGTTGAGAAGCTCCTAGAGCAGGTTCGTGAGGCAGGTTTACCACAGCGTAAAGCTGACGATATTATTACCACCGAACAACAAGACAGCTTGATGAGCCATGTGAAAAAGTCACAGGGTTCAGAAAGCCAAGCAGGGCAAATCACGTTGAAACGTAAAACGACTAGTACGGCTAAAGTAGCCAGTACTTCAGGTAAGGCGAAAACGATTAATGTAGAAGTTCGCAAGAAGCATACATTTGTTAAGCCGGATCCAGAACAGATCAAAGCAGAAGCATTGGCGAAAGCCAAGGCTGAGCAACAGGCCAAAGCTGCGCCTGAACAGAATACAGCGCAAGCTGCTTCTGCTGAAGCTCCAAAAACTGGCGTAAATAACGCGAATAAAGCTTTAGAGGCGATGCGTGCTGCTGCAAAGCAAACCAGCGACAAGCAAGAAGTTTCTAAAGCTGCAGTTGTGGTAAAACGCAAATCAACCAACAAGCCGATTGTGAAGCAAGTTGTTAAACCAACTGAAACCGCTGAACAGAAAAAGGCACGTGAAGCAGAAGCAGCAAAATTAAAAGCTGTTGAAGAAGCGGCACGTCGTAAAGCGGCTGAAGAAGCGCAGCAACGTACGCTTGAACAAATGCGTCAAATGGCGTCCAAGTACACCGCGGAAGATACCACTGCAACGATTCGTGTTGTTGATGATTCTCCTCTGGCTGCCGGCCTTGTTGGTCAGGCATATGAAGACTCTTTTGCCAAAGAAGACCGCGAAATCAAACGTGGTACGAATACGCCGAGCGCGCGTGCACCTAAAAAAGGTGGTCGTCGTGGTCAGGAAGAGCAAAGCTTCAGCAAACAGCCTAAGCGCGGTTTAAAAACTAGCCAGGGCAACAAGCACGGCTTCGAAAAACCTGTGAAAAAACAGGTTTACGATGTTGAAATCGGTGAAACGATTGTCGTTGCTGACTTGGCTGCGAAAATGGCAGTTAAGGTTCGTGAAGTGATTAAATCACTCATGAAAATGGGTGAATTGGTTACTCAGAACCAGGCGATTGATCAAGAAATTGCTGCACTTGTTGTTGAGGAAATGGGCCATAACCCGGTACTGGTTTCTGATACACAAGCTGAAGATAACTTGCTTGAAGCAGCTGAAGAAGCACGTGGTGCGCAATCTACGCGTGCGCCTGTTGTTACCATTATGGGTCACGTTGACCATGGTAAAACATCACTGCTTGACCGTATTCGTCGTGCCAAAGTGGCTGCTGGCGAAGCAGGCGGTATCACACAGCATATCGGTGCTTACCATGTAACTACTGATAAAGGTATGATTACATTCCTCGATACTCCGGGACACGCAGCATTTACTGCAATGCGTTCACGTGGTGCGAAAGCAACAGATATCGTGGTACTGGTTGTTGCAGCAGATGATGGTGTAATGCCACAAACTGCGGAAGCGATTGACCATGCACGTGCTGCGGGTACGCCAATCATTGTTGCAATCAACAAGATGGATAAAGAATCTGCTGATCCAGATCGCGTATTGAATGAATTGACTGTGAAAGAAATCGTGCCAGAACAATGGGGTGGTGACGTTCCAGTGGCCATGGTTTCTGCACATACTGGTCAAGGCATTGATGAACTTCTTGATATTATTTCGATTCAAGCTGAACTTCTAGAGCTTAAAGCATCTGAAGAAGGTGCTGCACAAGGTGTCGTAATTGAAGCACGTGTAGATAACAGCCGTGGTGCGGTAACGTCTATTCTGGTTCAAAACGGTACATTGAAAGTAGGTGATCTTGTTCTTGCCGGTTCATCTTATGGTCGCGTTCGTGCGATGACGGATGAAAATGGTCAGCGTATCAAATCTGCAGGTCCTTCGATTCCAGTGGAAATTCTGGGTCTTCCAGAAGCGCCAATGGCTGGTGATGAAGTTCTTGTGGTGAGCGACGAGAAGAAAGCACGTGAAGTTGCCGATGCGCGTATGGATCGTGAACGTCAAAAACGTCTTGAGCGTCAATCTGCAATGCGTCTTGAAAACATCATGGCGTCTATGGGCAAGAAAGATGTGCCTATCGTAAATGTTGTGTTGAAAACTGACGTACGCGGTACACTGGAAGCCTTGCATGTAGCACTTGCTGAGCTTGCGACTGACGAAGTTAAAGTACGTATCATCGGTTCTGGTGTAGGTGCGATCACTGAGTCTGACGTGACATTGGCTGAATCTTCAGAAGCAGTTCTACTCGGCTTTAACGTACGTGCGGACAACGCTGCGCGTCAAAAAGCAGATGCAGACAGTATCGACATTCGTTACTACTCAATCATCTATCAATTGATTGATGATGTGAAAGCAGCAATGAGCGGTAAGCTTGCACCAGAACATCGTGAAACGATTCTGGGGGTTGCACAAGTACGTGAAGTATTCCACTCAAGTAAATTTGGTGCGGCTGCAGGCTGTATGGTACTTGAAGGCGTATTGCATCGTAACAAACCGATTCGCGTATTACGTGATGACGTGGTTGTGTTCCAGGGCGAGCTTGAATCTCTTCGTCGCTACAAAGAAGTGGTTGAAGAAGTTCGTGCCGGTATGGAATGTGGTCTTGCGGTGAAAGGCTATAAAGACATCAAAGCACTTGATAAGATCGAAGTGTACGATGTTCAACTGATTAAACGGAGTCTTTAATGGCGGGTAGTCAACGTCTGAAGCGTATGGCGGATACAGTACAACGCGAGTTGTCAGAACTGATCCGTCAGGAGCTGAAAGATCCACGCTTAGGTGGTCTCGTGACCATCTCTGCGGTGAAGGTGAGCCCAGACCTGGGATATGCGGAAGTTTATGTCACTGTAATGGGACGTGAACTTGGCGATGAGCAAAGCCAAGAGGCCAATAAAGAAACTTTGGATGTGTTGAACAAAGCATCTGGTTTCTTGCGCCACGAGCTGAGTCGTCGTATCAAAACCCGTATTACGCCTCGTCTACGTTTCCATTACGATAAGACCAATGCATATGGGAACTATATGTTTGGTCTGATCGCTGAAGCAGTGAAGGACTTACCTGAAGCTGAAGCAAAAAAAGATGATGAATAAGTCTTAGGACTAAAAAAGCCACCTTCGGGTGGCTTTTTTATCTCTAGATTTTTTAGATTTAGAAGAATTTGAATTGCTTGCTCAATTAACCTAAATCATCATTACGATTGATTTTCTTTTCATAAAAGGTACGACGGCGTGAACGCTGCCAGGGCAGGGGACGTTCCAGCGTTTCCGGCACTTCGCCACTCAAAGAACGTAATCGCAAATGCAATGCAGCCTGTGCCATCAGATTGGCGGATACCGGCGCAGTGATAAAGGCAAACAGGGTAATCAGCACTTCAGCAAAGCCGAAACGGCCATACATGGCCGAGAAAATAATTGCTGCGATTAAGAAACTGCCGAGGCCCAAAGTACTGGATTTGGTCGGTGCATGCAGACGCATGAACAGATCGGGCAAGCGCACCATTCCAATCCCACCGACCAGCATAAAGAAAGCACCAATCAATAAGAAAATCGACACCAGTATTTCTAAAATTAAAGACATTTAAAAACTCCTAGTCGATGACATGGCCAGTGGTGAAATAACGCGCCAAGGCTGCGGTAGAAACAAAGCCCAGCATCGCAACCAAGAGAGCGCCTTCAAACAGAAATGTACTGCTCCAGTAAATGCCTAAAATCACCACCAGACAGGTGGCATTCAAAAACAGGGTGTCCAGTGCCAGCAGGCGGTCCACAATAGAGGGGCCGGTAATCAGCCGGATCAGACACAGTAACATGGAGATGGTTACCGCACCCAGACAAATCAATAATGCATAAGGTAGAATCGTCATGCTTTTTCTCCTGATCGTGCATTAAAAATCTCAATGAGCGGGCGTTCATAGCGCTGTTTGATCGTTTCGATTTCTGCTGCTTCATCCTCTGTGCTTAAGGCATGCACCAGAATATCACCACGATCCTGGTCAATCCCTGCAGATACCGTGCCCGGTGTGGTGGTAATAATCATCGCCAGCAAGGTGTTGACTTCTTCATGTTCGGTATCTAAAGGCACACGGAACCATTTCGGATGCAGGTTCTTGGTTGGACCAAGCACCAGTTTTGCGACTTTAATATTGGCTACTACAATATCCCAAACTACGACGAAGAACAGGTGCAGGGCAGGAGTCCACTGGATATTGGGGGTATAGTCAATAAAGGGTTCGACCATACGTGGAATGATGACTGCGAGTAGCAAGGCCATCAGTAGGGTTCCAGCGTCCAGGCTGTGTGCCAGTAAAACCCAGCTCAGTCCCACAATTACAGAAACCAGCGGATGTGGGAACCAGCGTTGAAATAATGATTCAGCCATTAAGGTCCCTCCGCCGGTTTAAGTTGATTATCATCATATTCGGTCTGTTCAATGTGCTGCTGGTCAATCTGGCGTTGCTTGAATTCAGAAATATGTTCACCCTTCAAGGTCGCTTCTGAAATTACATAAGGAATCAGATGCGCATTAGGATCTATCACCTCACCACCATATTTGGTTTCTGGCAAATACTTCGGATCGAATGGCTGGACGCTAATAAACTGACCTTCTGCATCCGGTTTTAACAGCGCGGCTTCATAGACCGAATTGTTTTTGATCTGTTCCGCAGTCTGATAATTATATTGATAGATCGGTCCGGCAAACACCACATAGGCGGTTAAGCCAGCCAGCAATATATAAATCACCCGGTCATTGCGTGCCGGCGCCTTACTAGGCAGGGCTTCATATTTATGAAACTCTTCAGAATCAAGATCATCTTCAGGTCTGGACGAACGCCAGAACAGGATAAAACCGACTCGGGTAAAGGCCAGAATACTGAGGAAACTTACCAGCAAAATGGTCAGAATAATGATCATCTGATAGTCTGAATGGGCGGAAGCCTGCAAAATAAAGACTTTACCGAAGAATCCACTAAACGGTGGCAGGCCTGCCATTATCAAGGCGATGATGAAATAGACAATCGAAACCAGCTTGTTCTGTTTCATCAGTGGGGCAATTTTAAAATGATCTTTAAATTCACCGCGCTGAGAGGTAATCCAGCCCGACAGAATATAAAAGGCGGCCGCAATCAGCGTACTGTGTACCAGGTAATATAGTGCACCCGCCCAAGCCGCAGTATTATTCAGGCCAATGGCCACCAGAATCGTTCCGACTGAAGACAGCACCATAAAACCGACAAAACGGCGCAGACGTTCGGTGCCAATCGCACAGATCACACCATAGACGGATGTGACCAGACCAATCACCAGCAGACAGTTCATCAGAATCTGATGGCTATATTCATCATCAAAAACCGTGCCGTTGATCCGCAAAATCGCATAAATCCCGACTTTAGTCATGATAGTAAAGAGCGCTGCTACAGGAGTCGTGGCCACCGCATAGGTTTTGGGTAACCAGAAACCCACCGGCAGCATTGCTGCTTTGATTCCAAACACCACGAAGAGCATCAAGCCACCGGCAACGGCCAGTTTATGCTGATCTTCTGCAAGTGTTGGCATCAAACGGGCCACATCGGCCATATTCAGGCTACCGACACTGCCATAAATCATCCCGAGTCCAATCAGGAATAGCGCAGATGCCAGCAGGTTAATGGTGACATAATGAATTCCCAGCTGAAAACGTGCCTTGCCTTGTCCATGCAACAGTAGTACATAAGACGCCATCAGCAAAATTTCAAAGAACACAAACAGGTTGAACAAATCGCCGGTCAGGAATGCACCAGTCAGACCCATGAGCAGGAAATGCACCATGGCATGGAAATAACGGCCGCGTAAGTCCCATTCTTTGCTGGCATACCAGACCACAGGCAAGGCGAGCGCATAGGTCAAGACCAGCATCATGGCCGAGAGCTGATCCAGGACCAGCACGATCCCGAATGGTGCTGCCCATTCGCTGAGGGTGTATACGCTGATTTGGCCCTCGCTGCTGTTTATCAGATAGCTAACGGCAATGATCAGGCCCAAGATTCCCGAGAGATGGCTGATACCACGACGCCAGGGTTGACGCCAGTCCGTGATCAGAGAGCCTGCACCCGGATTGCCTAAAAGTACCAGGGCAAAAGCGGTAAATGCCGGCAAAAGAATGCTGAAAATAGGAGTATGTTGAGTCCAGAAATTGAGAAGATCAGTCATTAAGGCTCATCCTCACGTGGATCAATCTGGGGGATATCTTCTTTTGAGTCAACGTGGTCTGTTCCTGATTCGTAGCGGCTACGCAGTGCCAGTTGGACAATAAAGGCAGTGGTGGCAAAGCCAATCACGATGGCCGTCAGCACCAGTGCCTGAGGTAGAGGGTCAGTCACATTCGCGGCTTCGGTTAATACTGCAGGCGAATTCATCTGAATCCGGCCCATGGCAAATAAAAACAGGTTGACCGCATAACCAATCATGGCCAAGCCCAACACCACCGGGAAGGTACGGGCACGCAGGATCAGATAAATGCCTGTGGCTGTCAGCAGGCCAATCGCAGAGGCTAATAAAAATTCTAAACTGATCATTCTATTATCCTCTTGGTACGGGGCCAGACATGCTTGAGTGACGTGAATCGCCCAAGACAGAAATCATCAGCATGGTGGCACCGACGACAGTGACATAGACGCCGACATCGAATAGCGCAGCCGAAGCTAAATGCATTTCTCCAATAATGGGCGGAGAGACATAAATATGTGCACTGGTCAGGAATGGACGTGACCAGAACCAGGCTGCGATTCCAGTCAATCCTGCAATCGTTAAGCCGATCCCGATCCAGATTTCATACAGGCGACCGGATTTGGCGCCAAGCAACTGTTCGGTTTTGTCTTGTCCCACTGCGATATATTGAATAATAAGTGCCAGTGAAGTCACTAGTCCGGCAATAAAACCACCGCCCGGCAGGTTATGGCCACGCATAAAGATATACAGGCTGACTACCAGCGCGACCGGCAAAATCCAGGATGCGGTAATACGCAACATCAGCGGGGATGGGTTAAAACGATAGGTCAGGCCCTGAGTCATGGTGGTACCATGCGCACGCATGCCATCCATCAGGCTCAGAACACCAATCGCCGCAATGCCGAGTACAGTAATTTCGCCGAAGGTATCGAAACCACGGAAATCGACCAGAATCACATTCACCACATTGGTGCCGCCGCCCAGAGGAATGGACTGTTGCAGGAAGAACCATGAAATGGAATTGTGATCACGGGTCATGATCAGCCAGGCAATTGCCGCAATCCCGAGACCGCCGCCCAAGGCAATAATGGCATCACGCCAGCGACGGGTCGGACTCGATTCATACGGTGTTAACTGAGGCAGTAAAGATAAACTCATCAGTAGTAGAACCGTGGTGACCACATCGACCGTAATCTGGGTCAATGCCAGATCGGGCGCCGAGAAGCCGATAAAGACCATGGTGACGACCAGGCCGACTGCACCGCTAATCAGTACCGCTTTAATCCGCTCATGATGGAACCACAACAGCATCCAGCAGGAAGAGAACAGCAGTAACCACAGGATAATCGCCAGGGCAGGAGCATGGGTCAGCTCGCGCGTACCTGTACCCACCGCATTGCTGAGTAATGGGAACCCCACCAGCCCGACGGTAAAAATTACAATCCACAATAAATAGCTTTGTAATTTGCCATTTTCAGTGGAACGGCGGAAACGACGTGAATTCAGCAGCAAATTTTTCAAAAATAGATCGAACAGCACCCGGCCCTGTAAGCGACCCAGTTTTGGATCCAAGTCGATTTCACGTAAGACGCCACCTTTGGCGAGAGAAAAGTAAAAGATTGTTCCGCCGAGCAGAGAAATCACACTCATCAGAAGGGGCAGGTTGAAACCATGCCAAAGCGCCAGATGAGTGCCTTCAAAGGCAAAATTCTGGGTGGTGGCTTGAGTAGTGCTGTTGACAATTTTTTCCACCAGAAGAGCCGGTAATAGACCGACTAAAATACATAAAATTGCTAACAAAGTGGCCGGTGCGCGCATACCAAAGGCAGGTTCATGTGCATCTTTATTCGGGACCTGCTTGCCTAGCGGACCATCGAAAAAGACTCCATGCACCAGTCGAATGGAATAAGCCACCGCAAAAATCCCGGCCAGTGTCGCGACAATAGCAGAGCCGACCATAAGTGGACCACTTAAACTGGCGACCAGTTCGGTAAAGAACATTTCCTTAGACAGGAAACCATTGGTCAACGGTACACCCGCCATGGATGCTGCCGTGATCATGGTCAGCGTGGCGGTAAATGGCAGTAATTGCCATAGGCCAGACAGTTTACGTAAGTCACGAGTCCCGGATTCATGATCGATGATGCCGGCAATCATAAACAGTGCCGCTTTAAAGGTGGCATGGTTAATAATATGGAAAATCGCTGCTGCAACAGCCAATGGTGAACCAATCCCGAGCAGACACATGATCAGACCTAAATGGCTGATGGTGGAATAGGCGAGCAAGCCTTTCAGGTCTTCCTTAAAAATGGCAAAGAAGGCGGCCATGCACAGGGTAAACAGACCAACAAAGGTCACAATATTATGAAACAGTGCAGCACCGGCAAAGATCGGGAGCAAACGTGCTACCAGGAATAAACCGGCTTTGACCATGGTGGCCGAGTGCAAATAGGCAGAGACCGGTGTCGGTGCAGCCATGGCATTGGGCAACCAGAAGTGAAACGGGAACTGCGCACTTTTGGTAAAGGCGCCGAGTAAAATCAGCAACAAGGTTGGAACAAATAAATGATGGGACTGAATCTGTTCAGTCATCATCAGGATTTGGTCAAGCTGATAAGTGCCGGTGATTTGACCGAGCAGGACAAAACCGCCCAGCATCGCCAGACCACCCATTCCGGTAATGGTCAGAGCCATACGCGAACCACGTTGCGCCGCTTCGTAATTGCTCCAGTAACCTACCAGCAAGAAGGATGAAATACTGGTCAGTTCCCAGAAAACCAATAAGATAATCAGGTTATTCGACAATGAAATTCCGAGCATCGCCGCCATAAACAGCATCAGCAGGAGATACAGTTTGCTCAGTGAATTTTTTGGATTGAGATAATAATAGGCATAAATATAAATCAGGGTGCCAATTCCGCTGATCAGCAAGGCAAACAGCAATCCCAGAGAATCCAGGCGAAAACTGAAATCAATGCCGAGCTGGGGCAGCCAGGACCAGGTCTGGGTCATCACTGCACCATCAAAGATGGCAGGCGCCTGACTCAATAATAATAAGAAACTGCTGAGGCTGACACCAATTGCCCCTAAAGCCGTTACCCCGCGCGAAAATTGCTTCAGCCACGAGACAAGGGTTGTGCCTAATACTAACGGTAACAATATAATAATCGGCAGCACACTCGTATCCATTGTCATGATTTAGGTTTTGACCAACCTAAGGTGAATCTTTATCTTTCAAGGACTACAGGACCACAAGGAGCGACCCAAACTTCTCAACCTTGAAAGCCAAAAGAATATTCAAAAAGAATATAAAACAGTTGTATTGCGCAACTTATAAACGATAGCAAATTCCGATTTTACAATGAAATTCGCAAATAAAACCGATCATATTACAGGATAACAACAACATCAACGTTTTTATGTAGAACTTATAAATTATACGCCGGCTCGGTTTTAACAGGCGCTGCATGCTTAAACAGATCATCTAGAAGTGACCGAAAATTAAGATTAAATTGCAGGCATTGATTGTAAATTTGACTCAAAACAGTTCAATCCTAGCAAAACAGAATGCTGGAAAAGGCTCCCTTATTGACTCAAACAATCGTGCTTATTTTTTGAATCTGTTTAGAGCGACTGAGGTAGCGTCGGATGGTACTCCTGAGTAAGTAGGGCCAGCAGTTCCTGCTATTGTTCGGGATTTAACTGTTGCTGAATCATTTGCAATACTGCAAGCGGTGTGACGGGTTCGGTGACCGTTTCCAGTAAAGTATCTTCAGGCGAGATATCTTTATTTCGCTGCAATTCCAGCTCTGCGTAGATCTGATCAAACTGGGTTTTCATACTTTCAAGATGAATGGGGTGCAGCTGTTTATTTTCCAGTTTCAGACATTGAAAGCCTTGCGCCTGTTCCAGTAATTCAGGCCGGTTGCCGGTCGCAATAATCTGCAAGTTAGGAAAAGCCTGATGCAGGCGTGACAGGATCACTGCTGCCATCTCCTGATCCAGTTGATGATCAATTGCATCAATCAACAAAACGCCTGTACCTTCCTGACACGGGAATAAACTGTTGGTATTCAACAGACAAAGCCGCCGTACAATGTCACCCACCAGCGCAATCCAGTTGCGGATACTGTTGGGCAGTTGCTGGAACGTGAAAGTTTGTTGCTGATAGGTCACCATCAATTGCAGCTTGGGCTGATATTTTAAATAAATTTGACTGACTTCTGGCAGGATCAGTGACAGAGCCTGTTTTAAAGCGGTGAGATTCGGTGCATGCAGATGTGCCTGGGCTTTCTCGATCTGCCGGGCCAGTTCATCTGCGCGAATGTTTTCAGACTGCTGCAAGGCACGCGACAAAATCTGATCCATAATCTTGGCACTTTGCGCATTTTCAATATCACTGATTTCACGAAACCATTCAAAAAAACGGGCAAAGGTGGTGAAAGGAATCGCAGCGATTTCATAAGCATGTGCGGACTGGAGAATGGCCGGGTTATTTTTGCTGAGCAGATTGACTTCATTGGTAAAGCGTTCAGCCGGATAATAGGCAATTAGCGGCAAACCGAGCAGGGGATCGTGCAAGCGGGCTTTGTGATACAGGCTGAGCATGCTTTCAAGCTGTGAGGTTTCTGCTTTGCTAAAACCCAGACCCTGACTGTTTAGGGTCTTGTAGATTTGCCATGAACAGCTTTGTAGGTTCGCAGGCTCAGACTGACTGGATTCTGGCAAGCTGCCCATCTCTTCAGGAAAACCAATCCGGATGTCAATTTTGGATTGCAGCCGGTTTTGCATGATGTCCTGATCTTGCATCACCAGACCTGCAGCACGGCTGTCGCGATAACGGGCTGCAAACCAGGTCAGTGCCTGATAGCTAAAACGTAAAAGCGTAGTTTTGCCAGTTCCCTGATTGCCCAGAATCAAGGTGGCCGGGCATTGCGGATAATTAAACTGAAGCTGAATGTCGGAAAAATGCAGTGTGTGTTTCAGTTGAAACGCTTGGATGTGCATAGATCACCTGTCCCATGATGTTTACATCCATGCCATGCACTTTAACCGACTGCCTGCCGAAGCGACTGCGGCATCTTGATTTTCAGTTGCTGAATCAGGTCATAAATGTGATGAATATTTAAACTCACTTTAGCACGTGTACAGGCCACGTAAAGTAATCTTAATTCTTCATCACTAATTTTATGGTCTTTTTCATTCAGCTTAAACTGATAGTCATCTTCAATATGAACCCGATCCCATTCCAGACCTTTGGCCTTGTGTGCCGTGGAAATAATATAGTCGGCCTGGGCAATTGGTGTGATTTTAGCCAGAGCTTTTTTCAGCGGATCGGTGCCATGTTCGTCCACCAGTTTGACCAGTGGCTTGATGTCACTGCCTTCATTAGTTTCACAGTATTCATGGACATCATGCCAGGAGTTGAACCAGGCCAGTTCCGGCACATCAACCACACGTTTGCCCTGTTTCAGCATGGCAGCCGCATCGACAAAACGATTCAGTTTGACGTGATCGGCTTGCAGGCTGACTTTATCGCCACGAACTAAACCCGCTAATAACAATTCCATTGCACGAGCATTGGTCCGGCATAAAATTGCATCGCGCATTTTGGTATGCGGTTTATTCACGACTTTAGAGTCTAATTGCGGATTGCCGAGTAAAGGCACAGTTTCATTTAAGGCACCTAAAATGGCATTGGCATTCAGGGCAATTTCAGGACCAAAACGAAATGAGGTGGTCAGGCGCGATTCAGGTAAGGGCAGTTGCTGCATGGCATTGACTGCGCCACGCCAGGCATAAATCTGCTGATGCGCATCTCCGACATAGATCACCTGGGTACTGCGTTGTTTCAGTAAAATCCCCAACATTAGGGGGTCGGCATCCTGTGCTTCATCGAACAGTACATAATCGGCCGGAATATTCGGTTCGGACAGTGCCCAAAGTTTCAGGTAAATATCGTGTCCGATACCGGCCTGATGATTCGGATCAATTGACTCTAGCCAGCGTCGTTCTACGGCTGGATAAAGTTTTTTCTGCAAAGTCTCGATATCATCCGGATGCAACCAGCTCGGTGCTTGAATATGCCGCGGAGCAGGGTACTGCGAACTGGTCGAACAGAAATAGCCAACCGCATTCGCCACCAGACTGGCCAGCCGTGAAGGCATCAGCACATATTTCTCATAACGCCCGCCCATCATACGGCGCATGGTCATTGGTTCCAGGCGGTATTCTTTGGCAATAAAGCTTGGACTTAAACGGGGCAGGCGCAGCTTGTCGGTGATTCCACGTGGAACACTGCGAAAGGCCAGGGAGTGAAAGGTCCGGCAATCCACCCCTCGATGAAACTTCGATTGTGCTTCACTGGCAATGGCTTTGTTGAAAGCCAGATACATACCACGCCGTTCAGGCATGGCATCACTGATCATTTGCAAGGTGGTGGTTTTACCTGTGCCTGCATAGGCAATCACCTTAAAGGATTTACCCAGACGTGCGTTATCAATGGCAGTGGCCTGCTCATAGGTCGCGGTCGGTTTTTGAAGATCAGACACAGATGAATTCAAGGCTTAATGCTGACGATTGGCTTTTTCAACCAGACCGGACAAGCCTTGGCGACGTGCCAGTTCATTTAACACCAATTGTACATCCAGATCGAAATAGCCGAGCATCACAATGGTATGAAACCATAGATCTGCGACTTCATAGATCAAATCATTTTTATGGTCTGCGGAAGCATCCTGATCAAAATCTTTGGCTGCCAGCACAGTTTCAAAGCTTTCTTCACCCACTTTTTCCAGGATCTTGTTCAAGCCTTTATGGTACAGCTTGGCCACATAAGATGAATCCGGATCGGCCTGTTTGCGTTCTGCCATCATCTGACCCAGATAAGACAGGACTTCGACCTGTTCAGATTGAGCGGTTGAGGCTGCCATCGCCAGCGTATGCGGATTCGTAGATTTTTCGCCATAAATCGCAGATGGATCTTTCAACTGTGCATCGACAATTTCCCAGCCATTTGGCGTGAGTTTACGATAGAAACATGATTCACGGCCGGTATGGCAGGCAATGCCGCCATGCTGCTCAATTTGCAGCACAATCACGTCGGCATCACAGTCCAGACGGATTTCATGTACGGTCTGAAAATGTCCTGATTCTTCGCCCTTATGCCATAACTTGTTGCGTGAACGGGAGAAATACACCGCCTGATTTTTTTCGGCAGTTAAAGCCAAGGCTTCACGGTTCATCCAGGCCACCATCAATACACGTCCAGTTTGATGATGCTGGGCAATGGCAGGGACTAATCCTTGATCGTTAAATTTTACTTCATCGAGCCATTGCGCGTTGTTCATAAGGGTTTCCATCATTTCAATCAAAATATAAAAATACGGATAGGAAATATCCGCTGATAGTGTACGTGATCTCGCAGCATTTGCGGCAAAAATCTGTGTTGATCAGGACAGGCTGTGTCGTGGTTTTTTAAATCAGTCTATTTTAGTCCAGATCTTGCAAAACTGAGACATAGAAAAGCCGCCCGGTCGGCGGCTCGTATTTTAATTAAATTGTCCGTATGAAAAATTACCAGTGTTCGCCCGGGAACAGACGCGCATATGCTTTTTGCACCAAGTTTAATTTTTGTGGTTGGCCCACAGATGCAGTTGAACTTGGGAACAGGTTATAACCAATCGACATCAAGACATTGTTGATATCCGGTGCAATGGAATAGGTAATGGAAGCCAGACGGCCCAAACCGGTTGCCACTTTCTTCGGGCGTTTCACAATCGCATAGGCAATCAGGTCAGCCGCCTGTTCCGGAGAAAGTGTTGGGACATATTTATAGATTTTGGTCGGCGCAATCATCGGGGTACGCACCAAAGGCATATAGATCGATGTGATTGCGATTTTATGCGAATGCACTTCTGCAGACAGGCAGCGGCTAAAGGCATCCAACGCAGCTTTTGATGCGACATATGCCGAAAAACGGGTGGCATTGGCCAGTACGCCAATTGAGCTGATGTTAATAATATGACCCGCACGACGAATCATCATTTGTGGCAGGATATTCATCACCAGACGCACTGCGCCGAAATAGTTCAGCTGCATGGTCCGTTCAAAATCGTGAAAACGATCTACCGACTCATGCACCGCACGGCGAATCGAACGTCCTGCATTATTGATCAGAATATCAATATGATCGACTGAGGCAATAATCTGTTTGGAAACTTCATCAATCGCTTCCATATTGTTTAAATCACATGGAAAGATTGAGGCTTTGCCGCCTTTGGCTTCAATTTCTGATTTTACTTTTTCTAGGGTTTCCTGAGTACGGGCCACCAGTAAAACATGGGCACCTGCATCAGCCAGTTGATGTGCTGTCGTTAAACCAATACCGCTGGATGCACCGGTAATCAGGACGGTTTTACCTGCAACACGTTTTTCCAGTTGTTTGTGTAGTCTAGTTTTCACGTTTGTTATCCCTAATTTGAAGTCAGCGTTCAAATTATTTTTATTAAAGGTCTATGGCGCTCTAACAGAAGATGAGAGCGAAGGTGAGTCCAGATATGATAACCAATTCTTCAGGAAAATCTATAAATTAAACTATTGAAATTAAAATAAAAATTAGAGTAATTGCTCTATTTGTGTTCACTCTTTCATTTAACTTTTAACATGAAAATAAAAAGCAAAGCAAGTGGCTGTTTTAGAAAATAAATAAAAAAACCTCACCAAAATGATGAGGTTTCGAATCGGATCAGGCACCTTTTTAAACGGTCGCTAGCGCCTGTTCCAGATCGGCAATCAGGTCATCACTATGTTCAATCCCAATGGATAAACGCACCATATCCTCACTGACACCTGCCGACTTTAATTCTTCGGCATTGAGCTGACGATGCGTGGTGGTCGCCGGATGGCAGGCCAGACTTTTGGCATCGCCGATATTGACCAGGCGGGTAAACAGTTGCAGGGCATCAATAAAACGTGTGCCGCCTTCAAGACCATGTTCTACCCCAAAGGTCAGAATGGCAGACGGTTTACCTTTCACATATTTTTGTGCCAAGGCATGCTGTGGGTGGTCTTTCAGGCCTGCATAATTGACCCATTTTACTTTCGGATGTTTTTGCAGATATTCCGCAATTTTCAGGGCATTTTCGGTATGACGTTCCATACGCAAGCTTAAAGTTTCCAGACCTTGCAGAATCAAAAACACATTCTGTGGACTGATCGCAGCGCCGGTATTGCGTAGCGGCACCACACGGGCACGAGCGATATAAGCGGCTTCTCCCAAAACTTCGACATAGTTCACGCCGTGGTAGCTTGGGTCAGGCGTATTCAGGGCAGGGAAGCGTTCAGGATATTTACCCCACGGGAATTTGCCGCTATCCACAATGATGCCACCAATTGAATTGCCATGACCGCCGATATATTTGGTCAGGGAATGCACGATAATATCTGCACCAAAATCGAAAGATTTCTGTAAGACCGGGGTCGCGACAGTATTGTCGACAATGACCGGCACGCCATATTCGTGCGCAATTTTAGAGATTTCTTCCAGATCAATAATATTACCTAGTGGGTTACCAATCGATTCGACAAAGACCAGTTTGGTTTTTTCATCAATCAAGTCACGCAGACTTTCCGGTTGTTCATAATCAAAGAAACGGACTTCAATGCCCTGTTTTGGCAGGGTGTGGGCAAAGAGGTTATAGGTACCGCCATATAGCGTTGACACAGAAGCAATGTTGTCACCGGCTTCAGCAATCGTCTGAATGGCATAAGTAATCGCAGCCATGCCAGATGCCAAAGCCAGCGCGCCAATTCCACCTTCGAGTGCTGCAACACGTTGTTCCAGAACCGCAGTGGTCGGGTTCATGATTCGGGTATAGATATTGCCCTGAACCTTTAAATCAAAGAGATCGGCCCCATGTTGAGTATTGTCAAAGGCATATGACGTAGTTTGGTAAATCGGTACTGCCACAGCTTTGGTAGTTGCTTCAGGGGTATAACCTGCATGAATCGCAAGGGTTTCTGCTTTATAACTCATTCTGTTTAATCTTCTTGTTTAAGTTTATGGCTTGAGTGTAGCATTTTCACATATGAGTAAAAGTGCAATTTTATTGAAATAAATATATGAAATATTCATATATCGACCTGGATTTGAGTCATTTATTTTACTGAAAACAACTGTTTAAAAAAACATCATCAATAAACTTGTAACAATGCATTGAAGTTCATGGCAATGGCTTATGTTTTCGCAGCTTTCTGCGTATAATAGCCGATTATTTTTTCGCTCATTTTTGAGCTGGGGTGGTTGTTTTAACCCCATTTGGTTTTTCAGTTGAGGAGTCCTACGTGGCCCAATATATTTACACGATGAACCGAGTGTCGAAGATGGTTCCGCCTAAGCGCGAAATCCTGAAAGACATCTCCTTATCATTTTTCCCAGGCGCTAAAATTGGTGTGCTTGGTTTAAACGGTGCAGGTAAATCTACCTTGCTTCGTATTATGGCGGGCGTAGATAAAGATTTCTCTGGTGAGGCACGTGCGCAACCGGGTACAAAAATCGGTTATCTTGAGCAAGAACCACCTTTAGATGAAACCAAAGACGTTCGTGGTAACGTTGAAGATGGTTTACGTGAACCGCTTGATGCTTTAGCGCGTCTGGATGAAGTCTTTGCTGAATATGCAGCAGAAGATGCAGATTTCGATGCACTTGCGAAAGAGCAAGAGAAGCTTGAAGCGATTATCCAGACTTGGGATGCGCATAACCTTGCCAACCAGATGGATCAAGCGGCTGCAGCATTGAACCTGCCTGCTTGGGATGCAGATGTATCTAAGCTTTCAGGTGGTGAACGCCGTCGTGTTGCACTTTGCCGTTTACTTCTGTCTAAACCAGATATGTTGCTTCTCGATGAACCGACGAACCATTTAGATGCTTCATCTGTATCTTGGTTGGAACGTTTCTTGAAAGACTTCCCAGGTACCATCGTCGCGATTACGCATGACCGTTACTTCCTGGATAACGTAGCTGAATGGATTCTTGAGCTTGACCGTGGTATGGGTATTCCGTATCAAGGTAACTATTCTTCTTGGCTTGAGCAGAAAAATGCCCGTTTAGAGCAAGAGAACAAGCAGGAAGAATCTTTTGCTAAAGCATTGAAAAAAGAACTTGAATGGGTTCGTTCAAATGCCAAAGGTCAGCAAAAGAAAAACAAAGCGCGTATGGAGCGTTTTGAAGAGCTTAACTCACGCGAATTCCAGCAGCGTAACGAAACCTCTGAAATCTACATTCCACCTGGTCCACGTCTGGGCAACAAGGTTGTAGAAGTTGAAGGCATCAGCAAATCGTTTGGTGATCGCTTACTGTACAAAGATTTAACGTTCACAGTACCACCTGCTGCCATTGTGGGTATTGTGGGTGAGAACGGTGCAGGTAAAACCACGCTATTCCGTATGATGACTGGCGAACAGCAACCAGATACCGGTACGGTAACGCTGGGTGAATCGGTTAAAGTGGCTTATGTCGGTCAGATCCGTGACACTTTAGATAACAACAAAACCGTTTGGGAAGAAGTGTCTGGCGGTTTAGATATCTTGAAGATTGGTGATTACGAAATCGCATCTCGTGCGTATATCGGTCGCTTTAACTTTAAAGGCCAAGATCAGCAAAAGCGCGTAGGTCAATTGTCAGGTGGTGAGCGTAACCGTTTACAACTTGCGAAAATCCTGCAAATGGGTGCAAACGTGATCTTGCTGGATGAACCATCGAACGACTTGGACATCGAAACCTTGCGTGCACTTGAAGATGCCATTCTGGTATTCCCAGGTACTGTGATGGTGATCTCGCATGACCGTTGGTTCCTGGACCGTATTGCAACGCACATCTTGTCATTTGAAGGTGAAACCCCTGAATTCTTCACTGGTAACTATGCTGAGTTTGAAGAATATCGCCGTAAGCGTGATGGTGATGATCTTGTAGCGAAGCGTCAAAAATATCGCAAAATCGGTGTTTAATCATCTCCGACTTTTGTAAATAAAAAACCAGCCTCAGGGCTGGTTTTTTTATGTTTATTATATGGTGGAGGGTAAATTAGATTTCCCACTCATGATTACATTCACGGCATTTCCATTTCTTTTGTGTTTGCATGAATGCCTGCATTGAAATTTTAAAATCAGGTAAGTCCTTATAGAACATAAAGCCTGCGATCAAAGAAAGAATAAAGACGATCACAGTCGCAGTCTGTAAAGTGGTACCTGCACCATCGCCAAAAATCCACATCGCGATGCTAATAATCACCAGCAATAGCAACAGGAACAGGGCAGGAACCAGAAACATTAAGCTTTTAGGAACCACTGGACGTGGAGCTGCTTGACCTGGCTGGGCCACTGGCATGATTTTCGGGCTTTGACACTTAGGGCAACGATATTGCATTACAACTCCAAAATTCTAAATTACTGATTATTTTATCGGAAGATGCGAAGAAACCGAAATATTGCCCAACATAAAATATACAGGCAATAAAAAACCCAAGTCGCAATGCTTGGGTTTTTTATAAGATGACCATAATATATTATGGTCATCTTGAATATGGCGTCCCTACGGGGATTCGAACCCCGGTTACCGCCGTGAAAGGGCGATGTCCTAGGCCTCTAGACGATAGGGACAATTGAGGCAAATAACACAGCTAAAGCAAGACTTGATTTGGTGGAGTCAAGGAGGATCGAACTCCTGACCTCTACAATGCCATTGTAGCGCTCTACCAACTGAGCTATGACCCCAGTCTGTGTGAGCGCTATATTAGGGATATCGCGCTCACACGTCAACACAAAAATTAATTAAGCTTGATCAACTGCTTCATTTTTCGGCAACTTTAAGCTTTCATTAAGTTTTTCCCAGACTTTCAGCTCTTTTTTGCTTGGACCACCGACAATTTCCAGCGCATGACGTAAACGTGCAAAGGTTAAATCAGGACCAATGGTCACCATCGACTGCATTACTGGTGTAGATGCAGTCGAACCGGCGATCGCAATAAAGAACGCAGGCATGAAATCACGTAGCTTGATTTCCATCTGTGTCGCCAGGTCCATCAAGGTCTGGCTCACTGTGTCGTTATTCCAGGTGAACAGGCTTTCTAAACGCCAAATTGCGAATTGAAGACTTTGACGTACCTGTTCATCTGATAGTTTCTTGCTTTCAAACTGTTCTTTAGACAGGGTCGGGAAATGGTTGAAATAATGTGCAGACCAGTTCACCGCTTCAGACAGCAGGTTAATACGCGGTTGAATCGCAGCTGCAATTTCTTCCAGTTTTGCGCGGTCTGCTTTCCAGGCCAATAAGGTGTCAAGTAATTCAGCCGGGCTGAGTGCCTTGATCCATTGACCATTTAACCAGTTCAATTTCTCGACATCAAAGATCGGACCACCGAGTGATACACGTTTGATATCAAAATGTTCAATCATTTCAGCCAGAGTGAATTTTTCACTTTCATCTGGCATTGACCAGCCCATGCGACCCAAGTAGTTCAACAAGGCTTCAGGCAGTACACCGATGTCTCTATAGTAGTTAATTGAAGTCGGGTTTTTACGTTTAGATAGTTTTGATTTGTCTGGATTACGTAGTAGTGGCATGTGGCAGAGTACCGGCATGTCCCAACCGAAATATTGATACAGCAACTGATGTTTCGGAGCAGATGGAATCCATTCTTCACCACGAATTACGTGGGTGATTTGCATCAAATGATCATCTACTACGTTAGCCAGGTGATAAGTCGGCAGCCCATCGGTTTTTAGTAGAATTTGCATATCTACTTGCGCCCAAGGAATCTCGACCTCACCGCGTAGCATGTCATTGAATTTACATACGCCTTCAGTTGGCACTTTCATACGAATGACATGCGCTTCACCAGCAGCCAAACGACGCTCCACTTCTTCTTCAGAAAGATTTAGACCACGACCGTCATAACGTGGTGACTCACCACGTGCCTGCTGTTCTGCACGCATTTGATCCAGTTCTTCTGCAGTTGCGAAACAGTAGAAGGCATGACCTTTCTCTACCAGTTCCAAGGCATAATTTTTATAGATATCCATACGTTCTGACTGGCGGTACGGCGCATGCGGGCCACCGACATCAGGACCTTCAGACCAGTTCAGACCCAGCCAGCGCAATGAATCCAGGATCATTTTTTCAGATTCAGGCGTTGAGCGCAGTTGGTCAGTATCTTCAATACGAAGAATGAATTCACCGCCATGCTGTTTAGCAAAACATAAGTTAAACAAGGCGATATAGGCAGTACCTACATGCGGAAAACCAGTAGGAGAAGGTGCAATACGAGTACGAACAGTCATAGCCGGATCTAATCTTAGATATAAAATTGCAGCTATTATAGCGAAAAAGCCACATCACTTAATGCTTTATTCAACATTGAATGATGTGGCTTTTAAATCCGGGAATATTCAGCGCTGTTGAGGCTGATTAAGAATGAGCGCTCGAAAAAATACTTTGGACAAAGCGGGTGAAGCGGTAATTCTGTTCTGCAAAGAAATTTTGCGAAGGTGCGACTTTAAATGCAGTCAAGACTTTTAGATTATCTTCTGTTTGAAGTGTTTTTTCAGTTTTTTGTTGCTGAATCGCTTTTTCAATCGGCGAAGTCTTGCTTTCAACAGTGCTTACTGTAGGCTTCGGCAAATCTGTCTTCACAACAACGGCATGACCGAGTTGAATCGAGAACAACATAATCAGGCTTAGGATGCTGGCTGTGAATAATGTAAATTTCATATCCAAACTTCCTCCTTACTTCTGGTTGGTTTTATTTTGTTAAAAATGTTTTTTTAATACTCTGTCTACAATTTAATCACAGTTGATCATAAAGAAGTAGAACCAAGTCACATTTTTTACAAAAGAAATAATATAACTCTGTGGAAAATTACCAAAAATCGTAATTTCCTGTTTTGGTGGCCTATTTTTAACAGACAACTGTGAAGAGAACGTGAAGAACTGTCTTATATTGTAGCAGAAGATTACTTTTCTAGCAGAATATGTATCCGGATTTAATTGTTAGAAGATATCTAAAAATCAGAAATAGATTGTAGATATTGTTATAAATATATGATTGTTATGTTTATTTTTGATTTGTATAGTGCAGGTCATATAAACAATGAGTTACATCAAATGAAAAAAATAATAGCATCCGCAATCTTGACAATTTTAGTGGGAACAGCAGTACAGAATTCCATTGCCAAAGATTTCCTGAATGTCTCTTATGACCCGACCCGTGAATTTTATCAGGAATATAACGAAGAATTTGGCAAATTTTGGAAGCAGAAAACCGGACAAACGGTTAATTTTAAACAGTCGCATGGTGGCTCAGGCAAGCAGGCGCGTTCAGTGGTCGATGGTTTGCAGGCCGATGTGGTGACTTTGGCTTTGGCCAATGATATCGAAGAAATCGTCAATGCAGGTTTAATCGCGAAAGGCTGGCAAAAAGAGTTTCCGAGTAATTCGGCACCTTATACGTCTACGATTGTATTCTTGGTGCGTAAAGGGAATCCAAAGCAAATCAAAGACTGGAATGATCTGACCAAAGCGGGTGTAGATATTATTACCCCAAACCCGAAAACCGGTGGCGCGCCGCGTTGGATCTATCTTTCTGCTTGGGGTTATGCACTGAAACAGCCCGGCGGTAATGATGCGAAAGCCAAAGAGCTGGTGAAAAAACTTTATCAAAATGTCAAAGTGCTCGACTCTGGTGCCCGTGGTTCACTGACGACGTTTGCCGAGCGCGGTATTGGGGATGTGCTTTTATCCTGGGAAAATGAAGCCTTGCTGGCGACGCAAGGTCTGGGTAAAGACAAGTACGATATTGTCTATCCATCGATTTCAATTCTGGCCGAACCATCGGTAGCGATTGTCGATAAGAACGTGAATAAAAATGGCACTACCCATCTGGCAAAAGGCTATTTAAACTATTTATATTCACCAAAAGGGCAGGAGCTTGCTGCGAAATATTTCTTCCGCCCGCGGGATGCCAAAGTCGCTACCAAATATTCGGCTCAGTTCCCTAAAATCCAGACCTTCACCATTGATAAAGTCTTTGGTGGTTGGGCCAAAGCGCAAAAAACGCATTTTGTGAATGGGGCGATTTATGACCAGATTTACAATGAAAAAAGATAAGTAAACGGTAGTCTAAATAAAATAAAGAAAATGGCTAAAGTGTTATCCATTTTCTTTATATCTAATGCATAAAATTCTATATATTAGATATAAGTAGAATAACACATAATATTTTTCTTTTAAAAACAAAATATTAATGCAGAAAAACCTTTCATTTTATCGTGTTGTGATGTTGTAGGGTGAATTGCGATAAATGATTTTATTTCATATAGTTATATCTAATGAAGATAAACTCTATGCTGCCATGAAAATTCAATTAAAATCGTTATTTAGTGCTGCCTTATTGGCGACTGGTTTAGGCATGACCGCGACTGCTTCACAAGCAGCAGACCGTCAGTTTCTGAATGTATCCTATGATGCCACGCGTGAATTCTATGATGAATTTAATAAATCATTTGGTGCTTACTGGAAAAACCGCACCGGTCTGGATGTGAATTTCAAGCAGTCACATGGCGGTTCGGGCAAACAAGCACGTTCTGTGGTCGATGGCCTGAAAGGTGATGTGGTGACTTTGGCGCTGGCCAATGACATCGAAGAAATTGTGAAATCTGGCCAGATTCAGCCAGGCTGGCAAAAAGAATTCCCACACAACTCGGCACCTTATACCTCGACGATCGTATTCATGGTACGCAAGGGCAATCCGAAAGGCATCAAGGACTGGAATGACTTAACCAAACCAGGCGTGCAAATTATTACGCCTAACCCGAAAACGGGCGGTTTGCCGCGTTGGGTGTATCTGTCTGCATGGGGTTATGCCGAGAAACAGCCAGGTGGTAATAAAGCCAAAGCACAGGACTTTGTCGGCAAGCTTTATAAGAACGTGAAAGTGATGGATTCTGCTGCACGTGCTTCAATGACCACCTTTGCCGAGCGTGGGATTGGCGATGTATTGCTGACTTGGGAAAATGAAGCCTTGGTCACGCAAAAAACCTTGGGTAAAAACAAGTTTGATATCGTTTATCCATCGATTACGATTTTGACTGAACCGTCAGTGGCGATTGTGGATCGTACCGTGGAGAAAAATGGCAATAAATGGTTAGCAACAGGTTATATCAATTACCTGTATTCACCGTTGGGTCAGGAAATGGCGGCTAAGCATTTCTATCGTCCACGTAATGAAAAAGTATTAGCTAAATATTCGGCACAGTTCCCGAAAATTAAAACCTTTACCATTGATGAAGTCTTTGGTGGTTGGGCCAATGCACAGAAAACCCATTTTGTGAATGGTGCAATTTTCGACCAGATTTATAACAGCAAACGTTAATTGATCTGCCAAGTCATCTGGATTGAAAAAAGCCTCCAAAACCGGAGGCTTTCTTGTATTAGAAAAATGCTAAAACGGTTTTCTCTATGGAAAGTAATATTTATCTACAAAAAGTCGTTTGGAGCTTTGCCTAAACAGGGTGATAATGTGCAGTTAAATTTTTCCCCCTATTGATTGAGTTTTTATGTCACATATTTCTGTATTACTTCACGAAACGATTGATGCCTTGTTGGCGGGTCGCAATACGGGAACTTATGTGGATGGTACCTTTGGCCGTGGTGGGCATACGCGTTTATTACTGTCCAAATTAGATGAAAATGCACGCGTCTATGCCTTTGATAAAGATCCGCAAGCACTGGCTGTAGCGGCTGAACTCGAACAAGAAGATTCACGTTTTAAAATTATTCATGCTAGCTTTGCTGATCTGAAAGATGCCTTGGCTGAACTGGGCATTGAACACGTCGATGGGGTGATGGCGGATCTTGGTGTTTCTTCACCGCAGCTGGATCAGGCTGAACGTGGTTTCAGTTTTATGAAAGATGGCCCGCTGGATATGCGCATGGATAACTCGCAAGGTCCAACCGCAGCAGAATGGCTGACCCAGATTGAAGAAGAAGTGCTGGCGAATATCATTTTTAAATATGGTGAAGAGCGTTATAGTCGCCGTATTGCCAAAGCGATTAAAGCTGCTGGATATATTGATACCACGGCAAAGCTGGCTGAGATCGTAAAAGTAGCGCATCCGAAATGGGAAAAAAATAAGCATGCTGCGACCCGTACTTTCCAGGCGATTCGTATTGCTATTAATAAGGAATTAGAAGATATTGAAATCTTCTTGCCTCAGGCCGTTGAAATCTTGAAACCTGAAGCACGTTTGGCGGTAATTAGCTTCCATTCACTGGAAGACCGTTTGATTAAACAATTTATTCAAAAAGAGTCAACGCTTGAAGAGGATTCAGGCTGGGGAATGCCACAACAACAGAAAGATAGGCGACGTTTAAAGAAAGTTTCTCGTGTTAAAGCCAGTGATGAGGAGGTCAAAGCCAATCCTCGTTCACGTAGCGCATGGCTCCGGGTAGCAGAACGTTTAGCTTAATAGGCAGATCATGAAAACGGAAGTGGTTGATAAAAAAACAGAAAAATTGTGGCTGAAAAAAGTTACAATCTATCTCATGCTGATATTGATGGTCTTCATCAGTGCAGTATTTGTGGTATTTCAGGTATTTGAATACCGTCAGGATAACAGAAAGCTGAGTACCTATCTGCGTGAAAGGGATGACCTGAATGCAGAGTGGGGGCGTTTGCTGATTGAGCAGCAAACTTTTGGCGCGACGGCACAGATCGGTACGCGTGCAGTGACACAGCTGCGTATGTATTCACCTCCGGTTTCACAAAGTGTCGTGATTTCCTTACCACAAACTTCAGATGAGAAAAAATAAGGCTAGCGTTCCGACATGGTAGACAAGAGAAAGAAGCAACCGGTACGTAAAAAACAATCGGTCACCGACAAAAATGCCTCAAATGTTTATATCAATCGTTTTTACATCATGTGGGCGGTGGTGCTGCTGTGTTTTGTGACACTGATTTGCCGTGCTTTCTATGTACAGATTATTAATAAAGATTTTTTGCAAAATAAAGCCAATGCCAATATTTTAAGAACCAATACCATCAAGGCGATGCGTGGCGTGATTTATGATCGTAATGGTATTCCATTGGCGATCAGTACTCCAATCATGAAAATTGTGATTGATCCACGTGATTATTTTGACAATAAAAAACTTTATGATGAAACCATGCTGGCGCTGGAGAAAGAGCCGAATAGCCGCAAACTGAAACGTCAGTTACCGGATAAAAACCTGAATCTGGATGAGCTGGCTGATGCAGTCGGTATGGATCGGGCAGAACTGCGTAAAAAAATGCAAGAACGTCCGCGTTCACGTTATCTGATCCTGAAAAAAGAAGTTCCGCCACAACAGGCCGAACTGATCATGAAGCGTAATTTTCAGGGCGTATATACTGAGAAAAACTATAAACGTTATTATCCGCAGCCACAGCCGAACTCTCAGATTATTGGCTTGACCAATAGCGAAGGCAGCGGCATTGAAGGTCTGGAAATGCAGCTGAATAGCCGTCTTTCCGGAAAGGATGGCGAGCAGCAGATCATTCGCGATAAAAAAGGCAACCGGGTCAAAGAACCTGAAGTGATTAAAGAAGTTGAGCCGGGCGAAAATATTACCCTGAGTATCGACTCGCGTCTGCAATATATTATGTACCGTGAGCTGACGGCGGCCGGTGTTGCCAATAATGCCCGTTCAGCGACTGCGATTGCGGTAGATGTCAAAACCGGTGAAATTCTGGCGCTGTCCTCATGGCCATCCTATAACCCGAATGATAAAAACAGCCTGCTCAACAAGGATGCCATGCGTAACCGCGGTGCAGTCGATTCGTTCGAGCCGGGTTCGACCATGAAGCCGCTGACTGTAGCGATGGCCTTGGAAAGTGGCAAATATACGGCGAATTCAGTGGTGAATACCACACCGGGCAGTATGCGGGTCGGTAATCATACCATTCGTGATACGCATAACTATGGTCAGTTGACCTTGGGTGGCATTATCCAGAAATCCTCTAACGTTGGTGTGGCGAAACTGGCCTTGTCGCTGCCGTATGAAACCTTACCAACCTTCTATAAACGTCTGGGTTTTGGTCAGCGTTCAGCAGTGAAATTCCCGGGGGAAAGTGCCGGTTTGATTCTTCCACCAAGCAAATGGAATGTATCAGAAGTGGCGACTATGTCTTATGGCTATGGTCTGAACGCCACCGTGTTACAACTGGCCGATGCCTATGCCATGTTGGCCAATAAAGGCGTAAAAATGCCGCTGAGCCTGTACAAGCTGGAAGAGCAGCCGCAGGGTGAACAGATGATCGATGCCAAGATTGCCGATCAGGTCCTGCTGATGATGGAAACTGCAACCTTGCCGGGGGGTACGGCGACTCGCGCCACCATCCCAGGTTACCGCGTGGCAGGTAAAACCGGTACTGCACATAAGTTGCGTGCCGACCGTAAAGGTTATTCGACCAGTGAATATCGGGCATTATTTGCCGGCGTGGCACCAGTCAGTGACCCACGGATTGCCATGGTGGTGGTGGTAGAAAATCCACAAGGCACCTACTATGGCGGTACGGTATCTGCACCAGTCTTTGCCCGCGTGATGCAGGAATCCTTGCGTCTGCTGAATGTCCCTCTGGACAAACCTTTAGAACCTCCCAAAGTCCAGTAAATAGGTGATCAATGTCTATTACATTTCAAGATCTCTACATCCCTCACGATGTCGCTGACTGGATGAAGCAATCCTTTCAGGGCTTCGAGCTGGATAGTCGTAAAGTTAAACCGGGACAAATTTTTATTGCCCTGACCAGTCTGTCACAACCGGAAAAAACTACTCAATTTGCCCAGAAAGCTTTGGATCAGGGTGCATTGGCTGTGATTTCAGAAACTGAACTGGATGTATCTCCAAATTTGGTGGTAGCAGATGTACGCCATCTAATGGGACAATGGCAAAAGCAGTATTTGCAAGCAACCCAACCCGTCACTGCTGCGCGTATTCTTGCAGTCACCGGCACCAATGGTAAAACCACGATTTCTCGCTTGGTGGCTGAATTCATCATGTTGCAAGGTAAAGCCTGTGCGGTGATGGGCACCACTGGTAACGGCATTCTGCCAAATCTGGAAGCGTCTTCGCATACTACCCTGGATGCCTTGCAACTGCAAAATGCCTTGTATGGCTATGTGCAGGCCGGTGCGGAATTTGCCTCGATTGAAGCCAGCTCACATGGTCTGGAACAAGGTCGCTTGAATGGCTGCGCTATCGAGATTGCAGGCTATAGTAATTTGAGCCGTGATCATCTGGATTATCACGGAACACTGCAAGCTTATGCAGAAGCAAAGTCAGGTTTATTCCGGTTTGAATCGTTAAAAGTGGCTGTCATCAATATCGATGATGAACATGCACAGATCATGCTGGATGCTGCACAAACTAATCCGGCACAGCCTAAAATTTTGACTTATTCCACCCAGCAAAAAGCGGATTATCAGGTTCAGGATATTCGATACAGCATTTCAGGTGCGACCTTTAAACTAAAAACTGCCTCTGCTGAATATGTGGTTAACAGTCCATTGCTGGGCCATTTCAATATTGAAAATCTAGTCGCCAGTCTGATCATGGCGGAGCAGGCTGGTTTTGACCTGAACAATTTGATTGCAACTGTACCACAGCTTAAAGGTGCGCCAGGTCGCATGCAGGTGCTACGTGATGGTGAGCGCCTGTTTGTGGTGGATTATGCGCATACCCCGGATGCCCTGACCCAGGTTCTGGTGACCTTGAAACGTCATGTTTCACAAAATCTTTGGACTGTTTTCGGCTGTGGCGGTGATCGTGACCGTGGTAAACGTCCACTGATGACTCAGGCTGCTTTAGACGGTTCAGATATCGCAGTACTCACTTCTGATAATCCACGGACCGAAGATCCGGCACAAATCTTTGCGGATATGAAAAACGGCATCGATTTTTCCGGCAAAACCTATCATGAAATTCATGACCGTCGTGAAGCGATCAAGTTTGCGGTTAAACACGCGCAGGCGGGTGATATTGTCGTGATCGCAGGAAAAGGGCACGAAAATTATCAGGAAATTGATGGTGTACGTCACTGGTTTGATGACGTGATCGAAGTACAAGCTGCCATTGATGCCCAGCATTGCAGTACAGATTCAGCCTATTCAGCGCATTAGGATTCAGATATGCATACCTCAACAACAAGTACTGCGGCGCTGGAGCCGTGGAGCATAGAACAATTACAACAGGCTACTCAAGGCTACTGGTTGAATGATAAAAAGCCTGCAGGCCAGATCAAGCGGATTTTGACTGATTCACGTGATGCAGAATCAGGTGATGCTTTTCTTGCGCTGAAAGGTGAGCGTTTTGACGCGCACGACTTTATTGCTCAGGTGGCCGCTCAAGGTTGTGAAATTGCCATTGTCAGCCGTCCGGTGGATGCTGATATTTGCCAACTGGTGGTGGAAGATACTCGTCTGGCATTGGGACAGTTAGGTGCTTATCGCCGTCAGCAGAATCCTCAACTCAAAGTGATTGCCTTGACCGGCAGTAGTGGCAAGACCACGACTAAAGAAATGCTGGGAAGCATTCTGTCGCGTCTGGCACCGACCTTGGTTACGCGTGGTAATTTGAATAATGACCTCGGCGTGCCGGTAATGTTGCTTGAGCTGCGTCCTGAACATCAATATGCGGTGATGGAACTCGGTGCGAGTCATCAGGGTGAAATTGATTACACCTCGAAAATGGTGCAGCCGCATGTGGCCGGGATTATTAATATCGGGACTGCGCATTTAGGTGAATTTGGCGGCCGTGACGGAATTTGCCGTGCAAAATCCGAGATCTATGCACATATCTCTGAGACTTCGATTATTCCCGCTGCCGATGATTTTGCTGAAACCATTCGTGCTGCAGTAAAAACTGAAAAAAGCTTGAGTTTTGGTGCTGGCGGTGAAGTCTATGCCAGCGATATGGTGCTTGAAGCTCAATCTTCAAGCTTTACACTGAATACACCACAGGGCTCGAAAACAGTTCGTTTACCATTTGCCGGCGAGCATAATGTCGAGAATGCCACAGCTGCCGCTGCATTTGCCCTGGCGATCGGTATTAATCTTGATGATATCGTGGCTGGCCTGGAACAGGCAGTGGGTGCGAAAGGTCGTCTGAACTTTATTCCGCACAAAGACTATTTATTTATTGATGACACCTACAATGCCAATCCGGGTTCGATGCGTGCAGCAGCAGAAGTGTTGGCACAACAGCAAGGCATCCGGATCATGGTCACCGGCGATATTGGTGAACTCGGTTCATCTGCCGCAATCGAGCATTATAAGCTCGGTCGGGATCTGGTCTCGGTGAAAGGCATTAATTTTGTGGTGGCTGTAGGTGAATTTGCGCCTGCCGCACAAGAAGGTGCTCGTAGTACACAATATGGTAAAAAAATGCAGGCTTTCCTGAATCAGGAGCAGGCATTACCGTTTTTAATTCGTTTGATTGAAACACATCAACCTCAGCCGATGTCATTCCTGTTTAAAGGGTCGCGTTTTACCCATATGGAAACATTGATGGCTGCATTGATGGAGAAACTCTAAATGCTGTTATGGCTCTTTGAACATTTGGCGGGCTTTGACAGCACGTTTCAGGTGGTTCGTTATTTAACTTTACGTGCTTTGCTCAGTGTCTTGACGGCATTGACCATCGGTCTGGTGCTCGGTCCTGTAATGATTCGCAAGCTTCAGGCGCTGAAATATGGTCAGGCAGTCAGCTCGTATGCCCCTGAAAACCATGCTAAGAAAATGGGCACGCCGACCATGGGCGGGGTGCTGATCCTGCTTTCGATTGGTATCTCAACTCTACTCTGGGCAGATCTTTCCAATCCTTATGTCTGGATTGTGCTGGGTGTGATGGTGATTTTCGGTGCCGTTGGCTGGGCAGATGACTGGATCAAGATCCGTTATAAGGATAATGCCGGTTTGCCTGCACGCAAGAAGTTTTTCTGGACCTCTGTAGGTTCAATTGGTGCCGGTATTGCGCTTTATGTGATTGCACAGCAACAACCGAATCCGGTCGTGACAGCCAACATGCTGGATGTGTTGATTCCATTCTTTAAGGATCACACGATTCCACTATCAATTATTCCACTCGGTATTGGCTTTATTATCTTTACCTATTTCGTGATTAATGGCGCATCCAATGCCGTGAACCTGACCGATGGTCTGGATGGTCTGGCGATCATGCCGATCGTACTGGTGGCTGCTGGTCTAGGTGTTTTTGCTTATCTTGCGGGTGATGTACGTTTCGCGAACTACCTGCATATTCCATATGTAAAATATTCATCTGAGCTGGTGGTGATCTGTGCCGCGATGATTGGTGCGGGTCTGGCATTCCTTTGGTATAACGCCCATCCTGCCCAGGTATTTATGGGCGATGTAGGAGCTTTATCATTAGGTGCGATGCTGGGTACGATTGCGGTGATGGTTCGTCAGGAAATCGTGTTTGCGATTATGGCGGGTGTATTTCTGGTTGAGGCAATTTCAGTATTCTTGCAGATTGGTTCATTAAGAATGCGCAATAAACGTGTATTCCTGATGGCACCGCTACATCATCATTATGAAAAGAAAGGCTGGCGTGAAACCCAGGTGGTGATCCGTTTCTGGATTATTACGATTATGCTGGTAGTTTTGGGTCTAATGACCTTAAAATTGCGTTAAGAAATGCATGAGAAAAAGTCGGCGCATGCCGGCTTTTTTGTTTTGGAGAAAATGATGAATTTACTCATGTGCCCAGTCTGTCGCCAGCAGTTGAGCTTAAATGAAAGAACATGGCGCTGTGAGAATCATCATAGTTACGATGTCGCCAAACAGGGCTATGTGAACCTGCATGTGGTTCAGCACAAGCACAGCAAAAACCCGGGAGATACGCCTGAGTCTGTGCAGGCACGTCGCGCATTTCTCAGTGCAGGTCATTATGCGCCTTTGCAACAGGCTGTTGTAGAAAAGATTCGCGAGTTGCGGATTGAAAACCTTTTAGATATTGGTTGTGGCGAAGGTTATTATACGAATGCCATGTGGGCCGAAGTGCTGCAATGCGTCGGGGTTGATATTGCCAAGAATGCGGTTCAGGTCGCAGCCAAACTGAATAAAGAGGTGACTTGGGTGGTGGGAACCGGGGCAACCTTGCCTGTACTGGATGAATCGATTGATCTGTGTACCAGTTTATTCAGTCCTATTCCCAAACAGGAAATCCTGCGGGTCTTGAAGCCGAAGTCTTATTTGATGGTGGTGACACCAGCACCACAACATTTATATGCCATGCGTGAAGCGCTGTTTGAAGAAGTGAAACCACATGAGCCGCAGAAGTTTGTTGAGCAGTTACAAGATGAATTTAATCTGATCAGTGAGCAGGTGATTGATGCACCGATGATTTTGCAACAGGCAGATTTAAAAAACCTGATTGCGATGACGCCATATGCTTATAAGGCCAAACCTGAACACCGTTTAGCACTCGAACAGCAGGATCAGTTTAAATTGATGGCGCAATATCAGATTTACCTGTTCCAGAAAAAATAAAAAATGCATATAAAAAAGCCCTCAACTGAGGGCTTTTTTATATCGTCAGATTACTGGACTTCTTCGATCAGATTTTCCAGTGAGTCTACCCGGTTCGGCTGAAGAGGCTGTTCTTGAGGTGCAGAACTTTCATTATCTGGTAAACGAATCGGTTGATCTGGCAAATCTTCAAAGTCAGTTTCTGTGCGTTTCGGGACGACCACAGGTGCAGGACGGTAAAGCGCTGTCGCCAGAGGCGGAGAAGATGGATCATTCTGTGCTTCATCAGCCTGAACCCCCTTATTACGATTTACTGGTGCCTTGGCATTCCGGTCTAAACGTACCCATGCTTCCGGCTGGCCTTTTAATGCCTTGCCCATAAAATCGGTCCAGATCGGTAGAGCTGCCACACCACCATATTCACGACGACCTAAAGTTGTCGGCTGGTCAAAGCCTACCCAGGTGACAGTGACCAGCTTGCCATTGAAGCCAGCAAACCAGGCGTCTTTGGCATCATTAGTGGTACCGGTCTTCCCGCCGATATCACTACGACCAATTCTTAATGCAGCACGACCGGTACCATGTTGAATCACATCACGCAAAATGTTGGCCATGTCATAGGCAGAACTGGATTTTAAAATACGCTGTGCCTGACGATAATTACTGTCTTCGGCAGAGACTTTAGGTGCGGCCTGTTTTTGCTCTAAAGTTGTATTATTGATTGCAATTGCTTCGTCATCTGGGGTAATAGGATCAGTGGCTTGAACTGTTTCTTCTTTTTCATTAATACATGAAATGCAGGCATATTCAGGCTTGGCTTCAAAGATGGTATTGCCATAGGCATCTTCAATGCGGGTAATAAAATGCGGCTGAATTCGGTAACCGCCATTGGCAAAGGTGGCATAGCCAGTCGCCATCTGGATCGGGAGGACCTGTGGGGTGCCTAAGGCAATGGTATAGTTACGTGGAATCTGACTGTCTTGTAAACCAAAATCCATGAATAACTGACGTGTACGTTCAATCCCGACGGCCTGTAATAAGCGCACTGAGACTGTATTACGTGACAGATAAAGTGCACGACGTAGCGGGATCATACCCAGATAACGGCCATCCGAGTTACGTGGCGTCCATTTGCCAATGGTAATGGGTGCATCATTGACCATGGTATGTGGCGTCAAGCCACGTTCTAAAGCTAAGGCATAAACAAAAGGCTTAATGGTAGAACCAGGTTGACGCCAGCCTTGGGTTGCACGGTTAAATTTCGACTGATAAAAATTATATCCTCCGACAATGGCTTCAATCGCACCATTATTTGGGTTGATGGCAATCAATTGTCCTTGCACATTGGGGATCTGCACCAATGACCAAGAGGTTTTATTTTCATTGGGTCTTAAACGAACAATATCTTTAACTTTGACAATCTCGGACGCTTTGCTCGGTGCACCACCTACACTGTTGACGTTACGAAAGCGACGCGCCCAGGACATACCTGACCAGGGAACAGTCACGCTGCTTCCATCCTGCATGAGTGCTTCAAAACTGGAATTACCCACCTGAGTTACTTGCGCAGGATAGGTGTTGGCATAGGCACGGAACTTATCGAGGGGTTGATCATGTGCTTCAGCACCACGCCAGCCATGTCGACGGTCATAGGCTTCTAAACCTTCCTGTACTGCTTGTTCTGCATAGGTCTGACGTTCACTATGAATGGTGGTATAGACTTTATAGCCGGAATCTACCGCCTGTTCACCAAAGTTTTGTACCAGTTCAGAACGTACCATTTCGCCGACATACGGGAATTTATTACGGGTACTCCGATCAGGCATATCTAAATTTACCGGTTCAGCAATGGCTTGCTGATACTGGCTTTGATTTAAATAGCCCAATTGCAGCATACGCCCCAAAATCCAGTTACGACGTTCCAAGGCGCGCTTGGGATTGGCGACCGGATTGTATCGAGAGGGGGCTTTAGGCAGACCAGAGATCATGGCCATTTGTGCAATTGAAAGCTCTTCTAAACTCTTGTTATAGTAAATTTTAGCTGCTGCTGCGATGCCGTAAGCATTTTTTCCCAAGAAAATTTTATTGACATACAAGGTCAGAATTTCTTCCTTACTTAAGTTTTGCTCAATTTTACGGGCCAGAAAAATTTCCGTCAGTTTGCGTTTCAGCGTCCGTTCAGGACTAAGGTAATAGTTTTTTGCCACTTGCATGGTAATGGTCGAACCACCGGTCTGTACATCCGAGCCGGTCACCGTCTCACTGAGTGCGCGTCCCAAACTTTTAAAGCTGATTCCGCTATGCTCAAAAAAGCTGGAATCTTCAGCGGCGAGGAAAGCATGAATAAACTCGGGCGGAATTTGTTCATATTTCACGGGAACAGAAAGCTTGCCTCCATATTCGGCAATTAATTCATTATCTGAACTAAAAACTTGTAAAGGCTTTAATAAAGGTGCCTTTTTAAGCGTAGACATTTCAGGCAAAGATGGGGCAATATAGAGATACATGCCATAGAAACCCATCGGAATTGAGATCAGTATAATGATAATGATCAAAAAAAATGGATGAACAAGGCCTGAACAAGATAGCTTTTTCATAACAAGTAAGTTTTAATAAGAGCTAATGGCGAACTAATTACCGGTCAGTATATCCTGTCGATATCCATATTGTTAGATGAGTTATTGTATCTATATAAAATTATAGACTGGACCAATTGGTAAGTTAGATTGAATTGGGGACAAAAAAATAATAGGAAGTGTATTGTGCGCAGGTTATATCGTAAACCAAATAAGGGGTTAATAGGAGTCGATATTAGTTCGACTTCTGTTAAGGTTTTAGAACTTTCTGTAAAAAGTGGCCGTTACTGGGTAGAGAGCTATGCTTTGATCCCATTATCGGAAAACAGTGTTGTTGAAAAAAACATCTTAAACCCAGAAGCAGTCGCTGATGCCCTTGGGCGTGCAATTAATTTGGGTAATACCCAGTCGAATCAGGCCGCTTTTGCGATTCCAACTTCAATGGTCATTACCAAAATCATTGAGATGGATGCAGACATGTCAGATGATGAACGCGAAGTTCAGATTCGTGAAGATGCGGAACAATACATTCCTTTCCCACTCGATGAAGCAAGTCTGGATTTTGAAGTTCTGCCAGACCGTCTTTCCAATCCGAACCGGGTCAATGTGCTATTGGTCGCTACCCGAATTGAAAATGTCGAAGCACGTTCTGAAGTTTTGGAAATTTCTGGTCTAACGCCTAAGATTGCAGATGTAGAAAGTTTTGCGCTGGAAAATGCCTTCAAAGTATTTTCGGATACTTTGCCGATGGGGGTCAATACGGTTGGTATCTTAGATATTGGTCATAGTATGACGACCTTGTCAGTGATGCAGAACAACAAGATTATTTATACCCGTGAGCAGGTGTTTGGCGGCAAGCAATTGACTCAGGAAATTCAGAATCGCTATGGATTATCCTTTGAAGAAGCTGGACGTGCTAAAAAAACCCGTGCTTTACCGGATGATTATGATATTGAAGTGCTAGAGCCATTCCTGGATGCCGTGGTACAACAGGCAGCCCGTTCATTGCAATTCTTCTTTTCATCTTCTCAGTTTAATGAGATTGACCATATTTTACTGGCTGGCGGGAATGCCAATATTCCAGGTCTGGCAAAATTATTACAACAAAAACTCGGTTACCGTGTCACGATCGCGAATCCATTTTTGCAAATGGGTTTTTCTCCTCAAATTGATATTAAAAAAATTGAAAATGACGCGTCATCACTCATGGTTGCATGCGGTTTGGCATTAAGGAGTTTTGATTAATGGCAAGAATTAACTTACTTCCTTGGCGTGATGAGCTAAGAATTAAAAGAAATAATGAATTCGTGGCAATCTGCGTAGGGGCGCTTTTCTTAGGATTAGCAGCAGCAGGTTCAACCTGGTTTTATTATGATCACAAACTTCAGGATCAGGAACAGGCCAATCAGCTGATTCAAAGTACCAACCAGAATCTGGATGTGCAGTTAAAGGCGCTTGAAGGTTTGCAAGAACAGCGTAATGCGATTGTTGAACGGATGAAACTGATTCAGGGTCTACAAACTCAGCGTCCGATTGCGGTGCATTTGATTGATGAAATTGTGCGGGTGACCCCAAGCAATATGTATATCACCAAATTCCAGCGTATCGGCGACAAGTTTACCATTGAAGGTCGAGCTGAAAGTCCAAATACGGTCGCAGAACTGCTCCGTAATCTAGAAGCGTCATCTTGGTATCGAAATGCCTTTATGAATGCTTTCCTGGTGGCTGAAGAAGCAAAAGAAAAGGCGCCAAGCTCGATTATTCCACGTGTGGAAGAGTCTTATGGCAGTTTTACTGTGACGGTAGATCTGGATCAGATCGCTCAGCCAGTACTTAACGAAGAACAACAAGCAGTCGCTACAACTACGGGGGCATCATCATGAGTAATGAAGAATTCGATGAGTTCAGCCAGGATGTCGTCGCTGTACCCAAAAATAAAATGACTGTTGAAAAGTTTTTTCAGCAATTCAATACATTGGATCCAAACAATTATGGTAGCTGGCCTTTGTCGGTCAAAATTACCTGCTGGATTTTTATTGCCGCGCTGGCCTTTGCAGTGATTTACTTTGTCATGATCAGAAGTACAATTGAATCGATTTCACAAGCCAGTGCCCAGGAACAAAACCTGCTGAATGAATTCCGTGAAAAAGAATCCAAATTACGCAACTTACAACAATATCAAATCCAGCTTCAGGAAATGGAAGCTCGTTTTAACCAGCAGTTAGAACAGTTACCGAAAGAAACTGAGATTCCGGGTCTGGTTGAAGATATTAACCTGAGCGGTGTGAATTCAGGCCTGAAGTTTAAAAATATCCGTCTGGAACCTGAAATTAAACAAGAATTCTTTATTGAACAGCCGATTGCAATTGAAGCCACTGGGGATTATCACGCTTTTGGTTCTTTTGTCAGCAGTATTGCCGGCTTGTCGCGTATTGTCACACTGCATGATTTCACCATTACCGGTACTGAAAACAAAGAGAAAAAATCTGAAATTCCGGTCATTGATTATGTGGTGAAAGCCAAAACTTACCGTTATGTCGGTAATGCTGAAGGTGCTGCAGCACAGCCTGAAGCTAATAGCACTACTCAGGGGGCGCAGTAATGAAGAACATTAAAATTACTTCAGCTTTAACACTTGGGTTTTTATTGTTGGGATGCGATTCACGCATTGATGCAGTCAATCAGGAAATGGCTAATATTCGTAATCAGCCACCTTTGCCAATTGAACCGGCTCCTGATTTTATGCCAGTTGAAACCTTCAACTATGCAGCACATCAGATCAAAAGCCCTTTTTTACCAAGCTCTCTGGCTGCTGAACTGAAAATTATGGCGGGGAAACGGGTTTATCCAAACCTATCACGTCAACTGCAACCGCTAGAAAGTTATCCGCTCGAAACGTTGACCATGAAAGGCAGCATGCGCAATCAGGCAGGACAGATTCTGGCTTTAATCCAGACACCTGATGGTGAGGTTGAGCGGATTCAACGTGGTAGCTATATGGGACTTAATCATGGTCGTGTGGTTGGAATTACACCAACACAGATCGATTTGATTGAGATTATTCCAGATGGCCGTGAGGGATATGTGGAACGTCCGCGAAGTTTGGTTCTTATCGGGCCGGCGCCATAAGTTTTAAAGGAATAACAATGAATAAGAGTATTAAAGAATTTATTTTTGGGGATGTTAATACAATGAATCGTGTGTTTCGTCAGTTTTCCATGGGTGCTGTTGCGATTGCGGTGATGCAAGCGGCTAGTGCACAGGTTTCAATGACCAATGTAGTACCCATGCAGCTTCCTGGACAAGGAACTGAGATTCGGGTGATGTTCAATGGTTTGCCACCACAACCACAGGCCTACCAATTAGAATCACCGTCACGTTTGATTCTGGACTTTGACAAGGCACAACAGAATTTAAAACAAAGCAGTATTCCGGTGGCAACACATGAAGCCAGTTCAGTGGATGTCACTTCGGATGCTCAGCGTGCCCGTTTGACGGTTAATCTGACAGATGCAGGTGCCTTTACCACTCGAGTAGAAGGCAATACTTTTATTCTTAAAATTAATTCGGCAACTCCTGTAGCCATAGCTCAACCTGTGCAGCAACAGTCGGCTCAGGGTATTAGCAATATTGGTTTCCAGCGCGGTGCGCAAGGTGAAGGCCAGGTCGTTATTGATCTATTAGGGAATAATACTCCTGTTGATGTACAGCAGCAGGGTACCAAGGTTATTGTGCGCACTTTAGGTTCCAAGATTCCGGCTCATTTGACCCGCCGTCTTAATGTGACTGATTTTGCGACTCCGGTATCAAGTGTGGATGCTGTGAATCAAAATGGTTCAGGAGTCATTACGATTCAGTCTGCGGAAAGTTATGAATATATGGCTTATCAGACTGATAACAAGCTGACCATCAGCTTGAAACGTCCGGAAGCTAAGAGCCCATTACGTCCTAAAACTGTGGCTTATACCGGCAAGAAAATTTCCTTAGATTTCCAGGATATCGAAGTCCGTCGTGTTTTACAGCTTTTAGCTGACTTCACTGATATTAATATGGTGGCCGCAGACAGTGTACAAGGCAATATTACTTTGCGCTTGAAAGAGGTACCTTGGGATCAGGCGCTGGATATTGTGCTGAAAACCAAAAATCTGGATAAACGGCGCAATGGCAATGTGATCTGGATCGCACCAGTTACAGAGCTGATAAAGGCTGAAGAGGAAGAAGCTAAGGCGATTAAGCAGAGTGTTGCACTTGCGCCTATCCAAACGGAATATATGCAGCTCAGTTATGCCAAAGCCGCTGATATTGAGAAACTGATTACGCAGAATAAAGGCGCATCTAGTTCAGGTAGTTCGAGTAACACTACAAATAATGATGAGAGAGAAAGCTTATTGAGTTCACGTGGCTCTGTGTCTATTGATGCACGAACCAATACTATTATTGTGAATGATACCCAGCCTTTTATTGATAAAATCCGTAATATGGTAGACTTACTGGATGTACAGGTAAAGCAGGTCATGGTTGAAGCACGTATTGTGCGAGCTACCACGGACTTCACCAAAGAAATGGGAGTGAAGTGGGGGATTCTGTCTCAAGGAATTACCAACAATAATAATCTTCTGGTCGGTGGTAGTGACACGACGTTATGGGATCTTAGAGAGCCAGAACTAGATAGTGAAACAGGTCGCTGGACCTACGATATTCAAAGACCAGATAACTTAAATGTGGATTTGGGGGTAACCAGTCCAGGTGCCAGTCGTATTGCCTTTGGTTTGATCAGCCTTTCTGATTTTATGCTGGATCTTGAGCTTTCTGCACTTCAGGCAGATGGCTATGGTGAGGTGATTTCTACCCCTAAAGTACTGACTGCAGACAAGCAGAAAGCAACTGTTGCCTCTGGTTCTCAAATTCCGTATCAGTCAGCAGAGGGTGGTGGTGCGAATGCAGTATCTACTACGGAATTTATTGATGCTACGCTAAGTATGGATGTCACACCAAGCATTACGCCAGATGGCAAAGTACAGATGGAACTCAATATTACCAGTGACTCACCGGGTAACCCGACACCGACTGGACAGCTCACTATTAACAAAAACCAGATCACTACCAATGTCTTGGTGGACAATGGCGAAACCGTGGTTCTAGGCGGTATTTTTGAGCAAGAAACCCGTAATGCACAAACTAAGGTACCTTTCCTGGGGGATATTCCTTATGTAGGACGTTTATTCCGTAAAGATTTAAAGTCGGATAATAAACGTGAGCTACTGATTTTCGTTACACCTCGAATTGTTAATGACAGTGTTTCAAGAAATCATTAATATATTTTGAATTTAACAAAACGAATAGGTGACTCCTTGCCAAGCAAAGAGTTTGAAACCCTGCCAAATATTTATTTGGTAGGGCCAATGGGGGCCGGTAAAACAACAGTAGGACGACATCTCGCAGAATTGTTAGGACGTGAATTTCTAGATAGTGATCATGAAATTGAACGTAAAACAGGCGCGACCATTCCCTGGATTTTTGAAAAAGAAGGGGAGCAGGGTTTCCGTGACCGTGAAACTGCTGTCATTAATGACCTTACCTCACGTCCCCATCTGGTCTTAGCTACCGGCGGTGGTGCCATTACTCAGACCTTAAATCGGGATTATCTGAAACAGCGCGGAATTGTTGTCTATCTCTATACGCCGGTTGAAATTCAACTGCAACGTACCTATCGCGATAAAAACCGTCCACTCCTTCAAGTCGAAAATCCGGAACAAAAGTTACGGGATTTATTGGCAGTCCGTGATCCCTTGTATCGGGAAGTGGCACATCATATTATTGAGACCAATCAGGGTGCTGCACGTGATCTGGCGCAGCGGATTCTCAATCTCATTACTTCCAAAAACTAAGTTCATTGAATCAAGTGGTTAATCAAGCATGCAAACCTTATATGTAGAACTCGGAGAACGTCGTTACCCTATTTTTATCGGGAGCGATCTGGATCCACAGGCCTTATTGGCACCCTATATTCATGGCAAGCAAGTGATGATTGTGAGCAATACTACGATTGCACCACTTTATTTGCAGCGTTATCAAACTGCAATTGAAGCTCTGGACAAACGTGTTGCGGCCTGTATTCTGCCTGATGGTGAAAAATATAAAGATAGCCAGCATCTGAACCTGATTTTTGATGCACTGCTTGAAGCCGGGTTTAACCGGGACTGTACTGTACTGGCATTAGGTGGTGGTGTGATTGGAGATATGGCTGGCTTTGCCTCGGCCTGTTTCCAGCGCGGTGTGTACTTTATCCAAGTGCCGACGACCTTGCTTTCGCAAGTAGATTCAAGTGTCGGTGGTAAAACCGGGATTAATCATCCATTGGGTAAAAATATGATTGGCGCTTTCCAGCAGCCGCAAGTGGTGCTGGCAGATATGTCGCAGCTTTCTACTTTGCCTGATCGAGAGCTTTCAGCAGGTCTGGCTGAAGTCATTAAATATGCTTTACTTGGTGATGAATCATTTATGGTCTGGCTGGAAGCGAATATGAAAGGTCTGATTGCTCGTGATGAGCAGTTGCTTGCGGAAGCCGTTTATCGCTCCTGTGCACATAAAGCACGGATCGTGGCCAATGATGAGAAGGAACAAGGGGAACGTGCTTTACTCAATTTAGGTCATACCTTTGGTCATGCGATTGAATCCTACATGGGGTATGGTGTCTGGCTACATGGTGAGGCTGTTGCCACCGGTATGGTGATGGCTGCGGATCTGTCACAGCGTATGGGCTGGATTTCTCAAGAAGATTTAGAACGTACAAAAAAAATCATTTCTCGTGCCAAACTTCCTGTGGTTTGTCCTAAAATCCCTCTGGATGATTTTCTGGCCTATATGGCCCATGACAAAAAAGTCTTAAATGGACAATTGCGTCTGGTGTTATTAAAGCAATTAGGCGAAGCAGTGATTAACCGGGACTTTGATCTCGAGTTAATGAAACAGGCAATTTTAGCCAATCAGGCATAGGTTTAGTTTTATGGCAGCATTACATACTCCTTGGCAAAAGATTCAGCATTATTTCTGGCTGGTCTGTGGTGTATGCTGCCTATTTGCTGCCTTAGTCTTTTGGGCGGTGACTGATTCAGATGACGTCATCGAAATTGAAAAAAAGCCTGAAACTGAAGTTCAGTTGCAGATTCAGCCGGAAAAAGTAGCCACAATGACCCATCTTGGTGCACTTTTTCAGGAAGTGAAACCATTGGACCTAAATACGCGTACCGTCGTGAATGCCAGTCATGAGCCGGAATTTCGCGGTACCAAATTTGTCAATGAAGCGAAAAACCAGCACGCAATTGAATTATTTCGTGTGACCAATGAAGCAATTTTAAAAAGTTTTCTTAAAAAACAGTCCGATCGTAAACCTTTTATTTATTTAAGAATCTCGGGTGAAAATCAGCCAGAACAATATGTATTGTTATATGGTCAATATAAGACGGCGGCGCAAGCCAATCAGGCTTTATCTACACTGAAGTTAAATTTACCGGCCTCAGTCAAGCCTGAAGTTGTAGCAATGCAGCAATATGTTAGTCTGGTCAATAATCTGGGTTCAGAGGAATTGGCTAGTAATCAAAAGCTTTACGAAATTCGTTTGAAAAATGTGCCTTTGCCGAAAGTAGATGAATCGGTACGACTTAGACAGCAGCAAACCCAAACTGAGTCCAAGCCGCGTAGCTCTGATGCTGCGACTACCAGTACCACAATTGTGCGCCGTGATTCATCGGGAAATGTGGTCGATGTACAGAAATCTGAAAGTGCTGTAGAAGGTACACCTCAACCACAAAATAACAATAATCGACCTGCTCAGGGCAGTAATCCGCGTCCTCAAAATAACGAGATTAGTGATCCATTTAATTAGTACGATCTAAAATAGCGCATCTAAAAAATTACAGAATTAAAAATGGGCGCTTTTGGTGCAAAAAATGCACATTAAAATTAATCCTTAGAGTGCTGTTCTGCGCTAAATCTTTGTCATCTGTATTGTTTTAATTTATGCGCTGTTTGTTGGCATGGAATTTGCTTTATTGGTGCATGAATTGAATTAATCTCCCTGTTTTAGCGCGAAAAATGATTCGATGACACCGTATGAATGTCATATTTATTCCAGATTTTTATGTTATTCATGAGCAGAATAAACTTTATTTGTTATGCATTTAGTCTAAAAAAGGACTAGTCTGAAGAAATAAAGAAAAATGCTTTTGCTCTCCAAGACGGTCTTCGAAAGTCCATTAGACGCCAGCGCAGAGAAAAATTTAGATTGTTTAACAGCCTGTTGAGGCTTCGTGAAAGAAGGGTACGCTATGCACATGCCATCGCCTAATAATGTAGCTCCCGCTCAAGGTTTATACCAACCGGATGAGTTTAAAGATAACTGTGGTTTCGGTTTAATTGCCCATATGCAGGGTGATGCTAGCCATGATCTCGTCAAGACCGCGATTCATAGTTTGAGTTGTATGACCCATCGTGGTGGTATTGCCGCAGATGGCAAGACGGGAGATGGTTGTGGTCTGCTCTTGGCAATGCCGAAAAAATTCTTCCGTGAAGAAGCAAAACGCTTAAGCGATACCACCTTAAGTGAAGTCTTTGCTGTAGGTTCAGTATTCCTAAATCTTGATCCTGCACTTGCGGCACACGCCAAACAGGTTTTAAACAAAGAGATTGAAGCTGAAGGTCTAATCGTTTTAGCTTGGCGTGTGATTCCGACCAATGTAGATGCATTGGGTGAAATTGCGTTGCGATCAATGCCGGCATTTGAACAGATTATTGTTAACTGTCCAATGGGGGTGACTGAGGTTGAATTTAACCGTAAGTTATTCCTGGCACGCCGTCGTGCAGAGCAGCTGTTAAGCAATGATACGTCTTTCTATGTCACGACGTTATGCTCAACGGTGATCAGCTATAAAGGCTTGATGATGCCGGAAGCGATTGCAGATTTTTATACAGATCTGGCAGACCCACGTCTGGAATCGCATATTGTGGTCTTCCATCAGCGCTTTTCGACCAATACCTTGCCACGCTGGCCGTTGGCACAACCGTTCCGTTACCTGGCGCACAATGGTGAAATCAATACCATTACTGCGAATCGTAACTGGGCCATGGCGCGTGTGCCGAAATTTGAAAATCCATTATTGCCAGGTTTAACTGAACTGAATCCAATTGTGAACCGTACCGGTTCAGATTCTTCAAGCCTGGACAACATGCTGGAGATTCTGGTTGGCGGTGGCATGGATCTGTTCCGTGCACTCCGTATGCTGGTTCCGCCGGCCTGGCAGAACGTGGAAACGCTTGATGCTGATCTTCGTGCTTTCTATGAATTCAACTCAAAACACATGGAAGCTTGGGATGGCCCGGCTGGTCTAGTGATTCAGGATGGGCGTCATGCGATCTGTATGCTGGATCGTAACGGCCTGCGTCCTGCGCGTTGGGTGATTACCAAAAATGGTTATATCACGCTGGCTTCTGAAATTGGCGTATGGGGTTACCAACCTGAAGATGTGATTTCTAAAGGCCGTGTCGGCCCAGGCCAGATGCTGGTCATCGACACACAAACCGGTAAGGTACTGGATACTCAAGATGTCAATAATCATCTGAAACGTATGCGTCCATATCGTGAATGGTTACGTGAAAATTCTGTACGTTTGCAAGGTAGTCCAGAGCTGGAAGAATATTTATGTGATCAAGGCTTAAAAGGCGATGGCCTGAAAGCGGCACAAAAAATGTTCATGGTGACCTTTGAAGAGCGTGACCAGTTGTTGCGTCCGATTGCTGAAAGTGGTCAGGAAGCTGTAGGTTCAATGGGTGATGATACCCCAATGGCAGTATTGTCTCGTCAGGTGCGCCATGTGTCGGATTATTTCCGCCAGCAGTTTGCACAGGTCACCAACCCGCCAATCGATCCGTTACGTGAATCGATTGTGATGTCACTGGAAACCTGTTTGGGTCGTGAGCAAAACGTCTTTGAACAAGGGCCTGAACATGCAGACCGCTTGATCATTTCCAGCCCTGTACTGTCTAATTCGAAAATGCATCAGATCCGTACGCTGGGTCGTGCCGGTTATGAAATTGCAGATATCGACCTGAACTATGCTGAAACCGAAGGCCTTGAAGCTGCAATTGCGCGTATTTGTGAAGAATCTGCACAAGCCATTCGTGATGGTAAAACTTTACTGGTGCTTTCAGACAAGAAAATCCGTGAAGGTTACTTGCCTGCCAATGCCTTCATGATCACCGGTGCGGTGCATCATCACCTGATCAATACCGGTTTGCGTACTGACGCTAACCTGATTATTGAAACAGGATTTGCCCGTGATCCACATCAGTTTGCGGTACTCCTTGGTTTTGGTGCAACTGCGATCTATCCATATCTTGCTTATGATGTGATCAATGATCTGGTCGCGAAAGGCGAATTATTGGGTGACCCAATCTATGCGCAAAATAATTTCCGTAAAGGGATTGAAAAAGGTCTACTGAAAGTCCTGTCTAAAATGGGTATTTCTACAGTTGCCTCTTACCGTGGTGGTCAGCTGTTTGAAGCAGTGGGCTTATCTAATGAAGTGGTGGATAAATGCTTCATCGGTGTACCAAGCCGTATTCAGGGTGCCACTTTTGTCGATTTTGAAAATGATCAGAAACAGTTGGCGGATATTGCCTGGAAAAACCGTAAACCAATCGATCAGGGCGGTCTGCTAAAATTTGTATTCGGCAAGGAATACCACGCCTTTAACCCGGATGTGATCAACTCGCTACATAAAGCAGTACGTTCGGGTAATTATGCAGATTTTAAAGAATATGCGGAACTGGTGAATAACCGTCCGATTGCGACGATCCGTGACCTATTCAAACTCAAAACAGACAACTCGATTCCAGTTGAACAAGTGGAATCTGTGGAAGATATCCTACCTCGCTTTGACTCTGCCGGTATGTCTTTGGGTGCATTGTCACCTGAAGCACATGAAGCGATTGCGATTGCCATGAACACGATTGGTGGTCGCTCGAACTCAGGTGAGGGCGGTGAAGATCCAGCGCGTTATGGCACCATCCGTAACTCGAAAATCAAACAAATTGCATCGGGCCGTTTTGGTGTAACGCCTGCTTATTTAACATCAGCAGAAGTTCTCCAGATTAAAGTCGCGCAAGGTGCAAAACCAGGTGAAGGTGGTCAGTTGCCGGGTGGTAAAGTGAATGGTCTCATTGCCCGTTTACGTTACTCTGTGCCGGGCGTTACCCTGATTTCGCCACCTCCGCATCATGACATCTATTCAATTGAAGATTTATCACAGTTGATCTTTGATTTAAAACAGGTTAACCCACAGGCGATGGTGTCAGTTAAGCTGGTTTCTGAACCGGGTGTCGGTACGATTGCGGCAGGTGTAGCGAAAGCGTATGCCGATTTCATTACCATTTCTGGTTATGATGGCGGGACAGCGGCTTCTCCACTTTCTTCAATTCATCATGCAGGTTCACCGTGGGAACTGGGTCTTTCTGAAGCGCATCAGGCCCTTCGTGTGAATGACCTGCGTGGTAAAGTTCGCGTACAGACAGATGGTGGTCTGAAAACCGGTCTGGATGTTGTCAAAGCAGCAATTTTGGGTGCAGAAAGCTTTGGCTTTGGTTCAACCCCAATGATTGCCTTGGGTTGTAAATACCTGCGTATCTGTCACCTGAATAACTGTGCAACCGGTGTGGCAACTCAGCAAGACCATTTACGTCAAGAGCATTATATTGGCGAGCCACAAATGTTGATCAACTTCTTCACCTTTATTGCTGAAGAAACCCGTGAATGGCTGGCAGCACTTGGTGTATCGAGTCTGAAAGACCTGATTGGCCGTACGGATCTGCTGGAAGTCTTGCCAGGCGAAACTGCCAAGCATGCACATCTTGATTTAAGCAAATTACTGGAATCACATCCTGCTGCAGAAGGTAAAGCACAGTACTGCGAAGTACAAGGCAATGCACCATTTGATAAAGGCATTCTGGCAGAGAAAATGGTGGATGAGATTCTGCCTGCGATTGAAGCGGGAACTGGCGGTGAATATAGCTTCACGATCGGTAACTGTGACCGTTCGATTGGTGCACGCCTGTCTGGTGAAATTGCGAAACGCTATGGCAACCTCAGCATGGAAGCCCATCCGGTGAAAGTCCATCTGAATGGTACTGCGGGTCAGTCGCTGGGTGTCTGGAATGCCGGTGGTCTGCATATCAGTCTGGAAGGTGATGCCAATGACTATGTCGGTAAAGGTATGGCCGGTGGTCGCATCTCGATCTTCCCGCCAAAAGGTTCGCCATTCCAGACGCAAAATACCGCGATTATTGGGAATACTTGTTTGTACGGTGCGACTGGCGGTAAGTTATATGCAGCGGGTACAGCGGGCGAGCGTTTCGCGGTGCGTAACTCGGGTGCATTTGCCGTGATTGAAGGTGCAGGTGATCACTGCTGTGAATATATGACCGGCGGTATTGTGACAGTGCTGGGTAAAGTCGGACATAACTTCGGTGCGGGTATGACTGGTGGTTTTGCTTATGTACTTGATCTGGATAATGACTTCGTTGATCATTATAACCACGAGCTGATTGAGCTGAACCGTATTTCCACCGAAGCGATGGAAGAGCATAAAGCCTTCCTGGGTCGTATTCTGGATGAACATATTAAAGAAACGGGTAGTGCTTGGGCGTACAAGATCCGCCATGAGTTTGACTTTTACAGCCGCAAGTTCTGGTTGGTAAAACCAAAAGCAGCCAACTTGCAAACGCTGTTAAAAACAACTCAAGCTGATCCACAATAATTCCACTACTGCAGAAACATAGGCAGATGTAAGGCAACTGTGAACCCCTTACATCTCCCCACGGAGAGAGACATGGCAGAACGCCTGAATAATGACTTTCAATTCCTGGATGTCGCACGCCAAGATCCAGAGAAAAAAGAGATTGATGTCCGCAAAGCAGAATTTGTGGAAATTTATAAGCCTTATACCGCGGAAATTGCAGCCAACCAGACGCATCGCTGCCTAGGTTGTGGTAACCCATATTGTGAGTGGAAATGTCCGGTACATAACTACATTCCAAACTGGTTAAAACTGGTGTCTGAAGGCCGGTTGTTCCAGGCGGCTGAACTGTGTCATCAGACCAATACCTTGCCGGAAGTCTGTGGTCGTGTCTGTCCGCAAGACCGTCTGTGTGAAGGGGCGTGTACCCTGAACGACGGTTTCGGTGCGGTAACGATTGGTAATGCTGAAAAATATATCAACGACACTGCCTTTGCATTGGGCTGGCGTCCAGATATGTCCAATGTGAAATGGACAGACAGAAAAGTTGCGATCATTGGTGCAGGTCCTGCCGGACTTGGCTGTGCAGATATTCTGGTGCGTAACGGGGTAAAACCTGTAGTTTTTGACAAGCGTCCGGAAATTGGTGGTCTTTTAACGTTTGGTATTCCAGAATTCAAAATGGAAAAAGACGTGATGAAACGCCGCCGTGAAATCTTCACGGGTATGGGGGTGGAATTCCGCCTGAATACTGAGATTGGTACAGATATCACCATTGATCAGCTACTTTCTGATTACGATGCGGTATTCATGGGTATGGGCACCTATACTTATATGAAAGGTGGTTTTGCCGGTGAAGACCTTGATGGTGTGTATGATGCGCTGGATTTCTTGATTGCAAATGTCAACCGTTGCCAAGGCTGGGAAAAAGATCCATCGGAATACATCAGTGTTGAAGGCAAAAAAGTCATCGTTTTAGGCGGTGGTGATACGGCTATGGACTGTAACCGTACTTCGATCCGTCAAGGTGCTGAGTCGGTAGTTTGTGCTTACCGTCGTGATGAAGAAAATATGCCGGGTTCACGTCGTGAAGTAAAAAATGCGCGCGAAGAAGGTGTGGAATTCCAGTTTAACCGCCAGCCAATTGAAATTGTGGGTGAAAATGGCAAGGTTACGGGTGTGAAATTTATTACTACTCAGCTAGGTGAGCCAGACAGTCGTGGTCGCCGTAGTCCAGAGCCGATTCCAGGTTCAGAAGAAATTCTGCCGGCGGATGCAGTTCTGCTGGCTTTTGGTTTCCGTACCAGTCCAGCAGACTGGTTCACCGATGTGGAAATCAATCTGGATGGTTCAGGTCGTGTCGTTGCCGCTGAGCAGCAGCAATACAAATTCCAGACCTCGAATCCAAAAATCTTCGCTGGTGGTGACATGGTTCGTGGTTCTGATCTGGTGGTAACCGCAATCTGGGAAGGCCGTCAGGCAGCTGAAGGTATTCTGGATTATCTAGATGTTTAACAGTTGAAAATTCACTGAAATCATTCAAACAACCCGCTATGGCGGGTTTTTTAATCTTTGAGGAGTTTGAGTCCTAAAATGGAAAGCATTAAAAATATTATAAAAAGTAACAAAACTTTAGAAAATAGTGTTTAAAATCAAATTAATTATATAAATATCAATAAAGAATTGAGGACGAGACATCATGCGTGTATTAAAACAATCTCTCATAGCTTTGATGCTGGCCAGTACCTTGACCCTGAGTGGCTGTGGCTATAATACCTTGCAAGTCAAAGATGAAGCAGTAACGGCAGCCTGGTCGGAAGTTCAGAACCAGTATCAGCGCCGTGCCGACTTGGTACCCAATCTGGTCAATGTAGTCAAAGGCTATGCCGCGCATGAAGAGCAGGTATTGACCGAAGTGACTCAAGCACGTGCCAATGTTGCCGGTTTAAAAGTGGATCGTGAAGTACTGGAAGATCCTGAATTATTCCAGCGTTATCAGGAAGCACAGGCCCAGATGACCAGTGCCTTGTCTCGTCTTTTAGCCGTCACTGAGAATTATCCAGATTTGAAAGCGAACCAGCAGTTCCGTGATTTACAGGTGCAGCTAGAAGGAACTGAAAACCGGATTGCAGTGGCACGTAACCGTTATATTACGACAGTACAGGACTTCAACTCTTATGCGCGCCAGTTCCCGCAAGTCATGACCGCCAAAGTGATTGGTATGGACACCAAACCGAACTTTAGCGCCGAGCAAAGTGCACAGAAAGCGCCAACGGTTTCCTTTGAATAAGTAAGATCTGTAAATAAGCGAGAGATCAGATGTCCGAGATGCTGCTGAAATACTGTGCTGGTTTGCTTCTCATGCTGGGCATGGGAATGACAACGCATGTGTCAGCAGAAACAGCCACGGCTACAGATACTGAAGAAGTCATCGTAGCCCGTGAAATCTTGCAGCCTAAAAATAATAATCAAAATACTCAAACTCAAAATACAGAAACTGCAGCATCACAGCCACAAATTGCCAATGACATGGCGGAAGGGCAGCTTCAGCGCGACTTGCCCAGCCTGAATGAACCGGTCATTGATCAGGCAAATTTACTGAGTCCCGCTGAAAAACAGCAACTCAGTCAGCGTATTCTGAAACTTTATAATGAAGGCAAAGGGCAAATAGGTGTAGTCATTGTTCCGACCACGGGGCAGGAAGATATTTTTGATTACTCCATGCGCGTTGCTGAAGCCTGGCAGCTGGGTTCAGCCAAACGCGACAATGGTTTGTTGATGACCATTGCCATTAATGATCGCCGTATTCAAATCTTGACCGGTTATGGTCTGGAGGGTGTACTGCCGGACATCGTGGCAGGTCGGATTATTAATGACAAAATCACGCCATATTTTAAACAAGGCCAATATGCCGCAGGAATTGATGCCGGACTGGCGGAAATTGAGCGAATTCTAAATCTAGATCCTGAAATTGCAGCACAGGCAGCTGATGAGCTGAAAGAGCGTCATGAACAGGCTTATAAAGCCCAGCAAGCTTCTCAAGCCACTTTTGGTACTGTCATTTTTATTATCATCGCTGGTGTGGTTGCTTCGATGATTTTTGGTAAAAAGCTTAGTGCTGCGACTGCTGCAGTTGCAGGAACGGCTGCCGGTCTTGTAAATGGCATGGGTTTGCTTGCAAGTATAATGATTGGCGCAGGTATTTTCTTTTTATTGGTCACCTCTATTGCCCAGCTGATTTTACATGCCTTTTTAGCTGGCGGCCGGGGCGGTGGTAGTGGTCGTGGTGGATTTGGTGGCGGCGGCTTCGGCGGTGGCGGTGGCGGTTTTGGCGGGGGAGGAGCATCAGGCTCATGGTAACAACTACAGATACGACAGAAATTGTCACGCAACCTAAACTGGAAGAACATGCGCAGCCGAGTTTTAAACGTTGGCTCAAGCATTTCTTTTATATGCCGGCAACCAAACGTTTTTTCTCCAAGCAGGATCAGCATGCCATTGCAGTGGCAGTCGAAGAAGCCGAGCATGGGCATGTCGGGGAGATTCAGGTGGTGATTGAAGGTTGTTTACCTTCACGATCTGCCTATTACCAAGATACGCTTTGCCGCGCCCGACAGTTATTTGCTGAAATTGGCGTTTGGGATACCGAATATAACAGTGGTGTACTGCTGTATTTGAACCTCTGCGAGCACAAGGTTGAAATTGTGATTGATCGGGGAATTAAGCAGGCAACCACTCAGGAAGTCTGGGATGAAATCTGCCAAAATATTATTCAGCATTTAGTTCAACAACAGTTTAAAGAAGGTGTAATTGAGGGAGTAAAGCAGATTGGACAGGTTCTTGATCAGTACTATGATCGAAAAATAGATGATTTAGAAAATGAATTAGGGAATAAACCGATAATTCTGGGGTGATTTTAGTTAACTAACTGACAAAATTTGTCAGTTAGTTACACAAAATAAAACACAAAAATTACAAAAATAAAAATATTTTTTTAAAGTGCTGTTTTTTCTCTCAATTTTATTATAATAAAACTTGGCACATTTAGTGCTAAATATAAAATAAGCTAAATGAGCTTTTTCTTTAAGCTTATAAATAAACAAAAAACATTTGTGGAGAATGTTATGAATACAGTACAAAAGGGTTTTACCCTTATTGAATTAATGATTGTTGTTGCGATCATTGGTATTTTGGCTGCAATTGCGATTCCTGCTTATCAGGACTACATCGCGAAGTCTCAAGCAACTTCTGGTTTAGCTGAAATTTCACCTGCTAAAACTCAATATGAAGTTGTAGCTAATGAAGGTAAATCTCCTTCTACTACTGCCACTGATCCTGGCTATATTGGTGTCCCTGCAACTACTCGCTACTGTATAGTAACTGTTGCAGCTGTTTCAGCAACAACTGATAATATTAAATGCGAATTACAAAATGGTAATGCAGCAAAAATTAATGGTAAAACAATTTCATTAAACCGCAGCGCTGATGGTGCTTGGAGTTGTACTACTGGCGGCAGCTTAGAGGCAAAATACAAACCAGGTTCATGTTCATAATTTGAATTTGAGTTAAAAAGGGAGCTAAATGGCTCTCTTTTTTATGGCTTAATTTTATTAGCCTGTTTCTCTAAATTTTCAATGATATAAGGTTCTAGGTGTAAAGCTCGTCCTGAATCCCAAAAGGCTGGTGCACCTTCCCAATCAGTGCTTACACAGTCTTTGCAAATGATGTCTTGTCCATGAATCACTAAAAGAATACTTGAAAAGAGCACAACTAAAAGTATCCATAGGAATTTCACCCAATTTGTATTTGAAGGTGAAGTATTTGGGCGAATACAAAAACTCAGTGTATAGGCCAAGACACACAAACTTGTGATTTGACTGACTGGATAAAGTAAACTGCCTGACAACATTGAGTTGATAAAAATCGCAATAGTTCCCGCGAGTAAAATAGGTGGGATGTTAAAAACTTTCTGTTGAACTTGTTTACACAGCAGCACGATCAGTCCAAGTAAGAGACATGCAGAAATGCCCCATTCACTTAAAAATTTGAGCCAAATATTATGTGGGTGAGCAATGACAGTATAAGGCTGTTGTAAAAGGAAATGATTCCCTCCGGCACCTAAAATTGGGTGTTCAAGCCAATTATTCCATGCTTTTAACCATAAATCGAGGCGACCAGAACTACTGGTTCTTGCTAAAGTAGATCCGATTGGATTGGGTAAAATTTGATGATAGATAACATATAGGCTAAGTGCACCGAGACCTGATAAAACAGGGAGTTTAAAATCAAATAGCTTGTTTTTTTTATGATAAATAAAACTCAATACAAGTCCAATGAGAATCGCAAGTAGACATGCTCTTGCGCCATGAAACAAAAAACTTAGTAAGTAAATGATTGAAATAATATATATTAATAGTGTAAGTAGCCATTGCTTAGGTTTTGAGAGTTGATCAGATGGTTTTAAAAAGCCAATACGGAGCCATAGCAGGAATAAGCAAGGTAATAGAGCATCATCAAGCATTCGAATATTGGTAAAGGATTGTGTCCAGGCACCAATGCCACCTTGTAACCGGTCCCAAATCGCAATAGGTAAAAAAATAAGCGTCAGCATGGGCAGAATTGCCACGCAAGCAAGAATATTTTCTGTAATTTTTTTATAGTGTTGAAAGAGGTTGGCATAAATGAGGCAAGCGCTTATGAGTAAAAAATATAAAGAGGCATCCGCAAAAGCACGAGGGGAATAATCGGCTTGCCAAGCAGAAATGAATACTAAAGTCGCTAATAATGTGATGAGTGGAAATATGATTTTTCTTATTTTTTCGTCAAATATTTGATAGTTTTCTTTGTAGAGTAGATGAAGGCCTAGAACATTGGTTGCCAGTAATAATAAAATTTCGTAGATTCGCCATGCATCATAAGGCGCTTTAACCCAATATGCACTTAAACTTGAAAATGCAATAAAACAGAAAAGGGGAATTAAAATAAGCAACGATTTGTTTATAATATGGAACATTTAGAGATCCTTCTAAGTCTTTCTATATAGGGGAATTATATGAAAGATATAAAGCAAATAGTAAAAGAAAAGTTCAAAGCATTTGCAGTCCATTTTGCATTATCTTTCTTGATTTTAAGTTTAATAATAAGTTTTATTTATTTTGTCTGGTATCCGGGGCCGATTTTACAGGCTGTTCAAGCAAGTAAAATTTTATTCTTGATAATACTCATTGATGTGATATTAGGGCCATTATTGACTTTTATTGTGTACAAAAAGAATAAAAAAACCTTGAAAATGGACTTAGCAGTGATTGGTTCTATTCAGGTAATTGCCTTGGCTTTTGGTATAAGTAGTTTAGCTTTAGCCAAACCTGTATGGATTGCATTTAATGGGAATAAGTTTGAATTGATTCAGAAAAATGAAATCATCTATACGAGTGAAAATACGCCACATAAATTTTTAAGTAATCATTATTGGTCAAAACCTAAATTTGTAGCGGCAACACTTTCAAACGATTCTAATGTGAAAGAAGCACAAATCATGGATGAGGTGTTTTCAGGTATATCATTAGCCCAAAAGCCTGAAAATTATGTGGAAATTCAACAGGTATTCCCAGAGATTGTAAAATCATCTTATCCACTACAAGACTTATATAAATATAATGATCAAGCTCGCGTAGATGCCATCATAGAACGCTATTCAACACGACAGCATTGGTTGCCATTAAAAGCAAAAGAAGTAGATATGGTTGTTTTAGTAGGGAATACAGAAAATGATTTTGAAATAGTAGATTTACGCCCATGGCACTAATTTCGGTTTAGCATACTTTTTAAAAAGCAGATTACCCTTTAATCTGCTTTTTGTTTATCATGTGCCCAATTTCCATCGCCTGATATTTCCATGAAATTCACGCTTGCCCTCATTGCAGCAATTCTCATCTCCCTTGCATGGCTTATGCCGGTGCACTACCGCCCGTGGGTGACCTATACGGGTGAGCTGTATGCCTTCTTTGCATTATTTGCGCTCGCTGCAATCTGCTTAAAAGAAAAAGTAAGAATTCCAACACTTAGTCTGCCGCTATTGCTCCTCGCTGGTGTGCCGTTGATCCATTTTTTGGCAGGGCAGGTATTTTTCTTTAGCATCGCCATGATGGGCTTTATTTTTGTCTTTAGCTTTTGGCTGGCAAGTGTGTTGGGTTATCATCTGTCAACAGGAAATTATAATCGGGAAGAAACCTTTACTAATCTGAGTTATGTATTTTTGGCTTCAGGGACGATTACGGGTCTAATTGCGCTGTGTCAGTGGTCTAATCTGGATTCTGTACTGCCAGGCATGGTGAATATCAGTGGTACACAGCGTCCCTATGCTAACTTTGCCCAGCCGAATAATATGGCGACTTTCTTGGTCATGGCTTTGATGAGCTGCCTTTACTTATATGAAAATAAAAAAATCCAGACCAAATGGTTATTTGCCTGCGCTGCTGTGATTATTATGGGAGTGGCTTTAAGCCAGTCACGTACTGCCTGGGTAGCTGCAATTGTGATCATGTTGTATTTAGCTTTCTATCAATATAAAGGTGTTATTCGCCTGAAATGGTATTACAGCATCGCTTGGTTCATTTTCTTTATTGCATGTATTGTGGCCTTTCCTTTACTCAGTCAGTTGGCTGCGCAGGCAATGGATACGGACGTAGTTCAAAGTCGGGATGTAGTAGCGCGTGCCACCGGTGATATGTCACGCCTCGCAATCTGGCAGCAAATGATCGCTGCAATTCAGGCGCAGCCATGGTTTGGCTATGGCTGGTATCAAACCAGTGTCGCGTTTGTCTCGATTAGTGATACCATGCAAGGTCCGGTCTGGATTCGTAGTGCACATAATTTTATTCTAGATTTTTTGCTCTGGAATGGACTGATCATTGGTGTGCCTTTCTTGGCATACTTTGGCTATTTAGGCTATCAGTTACAACGCTGGGTGAATACGCCAGAATCAGTGATCGGTATTCTCATGATTGGGGCTTTTCTTACCCATGCCATGTTTGAGTTCCCGCAGCACTATGCCTATTTTCTGCTGCCAGTCGGTTTTATTCTGGGTACGGTTCTGGCACAAAATCCAAAAATTAAAATAATACTTATGCCATCAATCGGCATGAAATTCACTTTTGCTGTCGGATTGCTTTTATTGATTGTGATTTATCGCGACTATGATGTTGCGGTACCAAAGCTTGGACAAAGTATTCGTTATGAAAAACAGCCGGAAAAAATCACCAATGAAAAACCAATTTATCTGCTGACCGAGTTTAATCATCGTATTGCCTGGATTCGTTTAAATTCTTATAGCAAAGCGTCTGCTGAGCAGATTAAGGAAGGTGAACAGATGGTGTTAACTTACCCGACCAAATATAACCTGATCAAATATGCCAAACTTTTAGCTTTTAATGGCTATGAGACGAAAGCCAAGCACCAGCTGCAGCGCTTAAGAACCATTCAAAAGACTGAGCTGAGTTATGATGAATTAACGCAGGATATGCCACGCTAAATACAAAAAAGCCAGCAGATGCTGGCTTTTTCTTGGCTTAATTTTAATTTTAGAGCTGACTTTGAATATAGTTTTCGATACCAATATTCTCGATCAGGTCGATTTGTGTTGTGGTCCAATCCAGATAATTTTCTTCTTTCTCTAGAATTTCCTGAACCAGATCACGCGTCACATAATCCATTTGGGTTTCAGCCAGTGCGACAGCTTTCTGGATGGCTTCAATATTCTCTTTGACTTTGCGCACATCACAATGCAGCACTTCTTGAGTATGCTGGCCGATATACAGTTTGCCCAGATTCTGCAAATTTGGCAAACCCTCCAAAAATAAAATACGTTCAATAATTTTATCGGCATGTTTCATCTGAACAATGGATTCTTTATATTCTGCCGAGCCCAGTTTCTCAATGCCCCAGTCATTAAACATGCGCGAATGCAGGAAATACTGGTTAATGGCAGTTAAGTGGTGATACAACACCTGATTGAGCTGATTAATCACATCACGATTGCCTTTCATCGCATGACTCCATTTGGACCTGTTTTATCTTTCTAAGAAAGCGCTCTAATCCTGATAGTAAAGCAAGTCAGGGGCAGATGGCGAGTAATTTATGGAACAGCAAATGAAAATCGACATCGAATCGATCCAGACTCAGATGAGTGGCAATAAAAACCCGCCAGAGTCAAAGGCGGGGGAGGAGTAATGATCGAAGATCATTGTTTTTCATTATGCTTATAAGGAGAAATATTTTTAATTTATGCTGCAACTGCCAGCCGTGCTGCAATTTGTGAAACTTCATCACTGATGATCATACGGGCTTCTGGTGCACAGCGGCCACAGCAAGTTCCCAAGTCCAACATATCGCGGACATCACGATAACTTTCAGCGCCATTTGCAATAGCATCTTTAATGTCTTGATCTGTAATGCCACGGCATAGACAAACGTACATAGGACACAACCACAGTGATTAAATAAGATAAGTAATATTATTGATAATTGTTATCGTTTGTCAATAAAAATCATTTGAAATAGCTTTTATCATGATTGATGATTTAGATAAAAAATCACCACCTGAGTGGAAATCCAAGTACTGCTCGGATTTCCACACAAAAGCGATTCATGATTTAGAATGAGATATTGCAGGGTGGGGATTGAGAAATTTTTATAACTTATTGATTAATGATGACAATGCCATCCATTTCAACCAAGGCATCTTTAGGCAGGCTGGCCACACCTAAAGCGGCACGTGCTGGATAGGGTTGGGCAAAATACTCACCCATAATCTGATTGACCAGTTGAAAGTGCGATAAATCGGTCAGGAAAATATTCAGTTTGGCGATATCTGCCAAAGAACCACCAGCGGCTTCACAGACTGCTTTTAAGTTATCAAACACCCGACGAATTTGCGCTTCAATGCCTTCAACCAGTTCCATACTATAAGGATCCAGGCCAATTTGACCTGATAGATATAAGGTATCACCCACTAAAATGGCTTGCGAATAAGTACCAATCGCAGCAGGGGCATTTTCAGTATGGATTACTTGGCGGGACATTAATTTCTCCTTTTATCATCGACATACATCATATTCGATCAATTCGGCCGATAAAAGCACTATCGTTTTAAATGATCAACTCGCTTTAGAGGCTTCACTGAAAACGACGGGCTGAGCCAGACGGATAATTCGTGGGAAACCGAAATACATGCGTAAATCCCGGATAATCTGTGCAATCTGTCTACGGTTATGCACCACGATATTGACATAGGTTTTGTCATCCTGAGTACGCACCATTTCCACCCCGGAATGCGCTTTACGGCATTGGTAAATCAGGTCGGAAATCTGCTCGTCATTCATGTCCAGGTCAATGCTGAGATAGGCAGTAAAGCTGATATCTTCTAGATCATCAGAGGTCCACTGCAATAACATGATATTTTCTGGATGCTGATGCTGTTCGTGCAATAGGTTATGACAGCGCGCACGATGCACAATCAGACCGCGACGGGTCAAATGACCCTGAATCGGATCACCCAGCACAGGATTGCAGCAATGTGCATATTTGACATCGACACCTTCTGTTCCCTGAATCAGACGGTCTGAACTGGCGATATTCTGATGCTGATCTTGGGCAAATAAATGGTTGGCCACCAGTTGTGGTAATAAATCACCGACTGCAATCTGTTCAAACAGCTGTTCTTTGCTGGAAACATGGCGCCATTCCAAGAGGTTTTTCCAGTCTGCTTCAGTCAGATCACGAATAGAACGATGGAACAGTTTCAGTGCACGATTGAGTGCCTGTTGTCCGACCAGACGTTGCTCATCTGGATCTTGATCACGCAGAATATTCTGAATAGCGCGACGGGCTTTCTGGGTATTAATAAAACTGAGCCAATCTGGGTTAGGCGTCGCAAGGACATCAGTAATAATTTCTACCACCTGACCACTGACTAGAGGTGTTGAAAGGGGCTTGGTTTCATTATTAATTTTTGCACCCACCGCATGATTGCCTAGGAATAAACTCGCGGCATAAGCAAAGTCAACCGCCGTGGCGCCTTGTGGCAATTCATGTAAATGGCCGTGCGGGGTATAGACCCAGATTTTTTCTTGGTGCAGATAGTCCAGTAATTCACTAAAAGTGGTTTTGGCACATTCACCATCGACCAGGACATTCAGATTCTGCATCGAGGCCTGAATCGCAGAGCGGCAGGCCTGCGGGGCACTTTCACCGAGTACGACGCCAAAACGTGCTGCTTTACGCATCAGTTCGGTTTGAATGGTCAAAGACAAAGTGGTCTTTTCGCCTTTCAGGCGCATCATCAGGGACTGGTTACCACCCGGTAATGGACGACGGATATGATCTTCATAACTCTGGATTTTAAAACTTTGCGTCAGAATTTCTGCCAGTCGGTCACAATCAGCGATGCTCTGTAAAATAATTTCAAAAGCATGGCTGTGAGTTAACTCTTGTAGATCAATGTCATTTTTAACGAAGTGGCGCAGTAGCTCAATATTGTTATTTTTCTTCTTAATTCGACCTTGAATGGCATTCTGTTGCAGCAGTTCAGTCAGGTTCTTTTCCCATTTGGCCTGATATTCACAGCGTTTTGGCTTGGTTTCCAGCAGGGCAGCCTGCACATTGTTATACATATCCAGATCTAGATTCTGATAACAAAGATGTTCGAGGTTGTCGGCCATTTCATTCATGCCGACAATACGTGCCATTGGAACAAAGATTTCAAAGGTTTCGCGGGCAATACGCGCGCGTTTGTCAGGGCGCAGTGCATCCAAAGTGGTCATGTTGTGATAACGGTCGGCCAGTTTCACAATAATGACACGTGGATCTTGTAGAGTCGCTTGCAGAATTTTCCGAAATGAAGCGGCTTTATTATATTCTTTATCGCTCGAGTGACTCAGTTTGGTGACACCATCGACCAGCTCGGCCACAGTAAAACCAAAAGTCTCAGTAATATCATCTTTGTTAAAGTCGGTGTCTTCAATCACATCATGCAGCAAGGCAGCCATCAGCGTTTCAGGGTCAAGACGCATATGCGCCAGAATACAGCTGACTGCAATCGGATGCAGAATATAAGGTTCACCACTTTTGCGCACAATCCCATCATGCGCCATATCTGCATAATCACAGGCCGCAAGCACACGTTCGACATCGCTTTCACTTAAATACGCATCGATAATGATCTCTAACTGCTGCTTGGCTTGACTGACCTGTGGGCCTGGCATAAAACACCTTTTCAACTGAATTTTTTACAAATAAAACGTGAAAGCGCTTTAGAAATGTGAATTTCCTGGTTTGATGGTTTTTGGCTGCTAGCGAGCAGAAAACCAATACAAACTTGATAGCTAACCCTTATGTTATAACCGTTCTGGCATAAATATAAAAGTCACATAACAAAAAAAGCCTAGTTTAGAACTAGGCTTTTTGAGTGACGATCTCTTATTGGAAAGAAAAACCGTCTAAGTTTAGATTATTTGCAGAAAGTGCAAGATCCAAGCTTGATGTTTGATAGTCTTGATCACGTTGTTTCAAAATGTCTTTTGATACATGACCTGAAGCGATTTCACGTAAAGCAACAACAGTCGGTTTGTCATTGTCCCATTCTACAGTTGGTTCAATACCTTGACGTGCCAATTGACGCGCGCGCTTGCTTGCCACTAGTACAAGCTCAAAGCGGTTGTCTACATGGTCTAAACAATCTTCAACGGTGACGCGTGCCATAAGAATTCTCGTTTGAATAATAAATTTTAACAGACTGCACAGTATAAAAGGCTTTGTCTATAGACTCAAGTTTTAATCATTGTTCAGTCGGCGTAATCAGTTTTTGAATCAGTTTTTCATGACGGTTAGCTTGTTGAGACAGCACCAGACGATTGGCGATAATCACTGCTTCCAGGTCATGCAGCGCCTTATTAAAGTCATCATTAATAATGATATAGTCAAAGTTGCTATATTGTTGCATATCTTCTACCGCACAGCTCAGACGATGTTCAATCACATCCACAGCATCAGTACCACGGTTAGACAGGCGTTCACGCAAGTCGAACTGGCTTGGTGGTAAGATAAAAATTTGTTTAGATTCAGGAAAAAGTCGACGAACCTGTTGCGCACCTTGCCAGTCAATTTCCAGTAGCACATCATGACCTTTGGCCAGTTGCTCTTTGACTGTGGCTTGTGCAGTACCGTAGTAGTTACCGAATACTTCGGCGTATTCGATAAAACCACCCTCATTGACGAGATTTAAAAAATCTTCTTTGTTGGAGAAATGATAGTGTACGCCATCGAGTTCGCCAGGTCGTTGACCGCGTGTGGTGTGTGACACAGAAACGTGAAGATTGTTGACACGCTCAAGTAGGGCTTTAACAAGGGATGTTTTGCCTGTTCCAGACGCTGCAGAAACGACAAACAAGAGACCCGACATGATATTTTTCCTGATATGATAAAATATCTTCTCTATTTTAGAGTAGAGCGGCTTTAAACTAAATAGTTGTCAGTCGATTGTTTACATTTATTTCAATTGAACCGCTAAAAATGGTGTGAGTATTGAGGATTCTATGGAAATTGTTTTAGCCAATCCGCGTGGTTTTTGTGCTGGTGTAGATCGTGCCATTGCGATCGTGAACCGTGCCCTAGAATGCTTTAACCCACCGATTTATGTGCGACATGAAGTGGTGCATAACAAATTTGTCGTCGATGATCTACGTCAGCGTGGTGCAATTTTTGTCGATGAACTCGACGAAGTTCCTGACGATAATATCGTGATTTTTAGCGCACATGGTGTTTCGAAAGCGGTACAACAAGAAGCCGAACGTCGTGGTCTGAAGGTTTTTGATGCGACTTGTCCCTTAGTGACTAAGGTGCACATTGAAGTGACCAAATATGCTCGTGAAGGGGTTGAAGCGATCCTGATTGGTCATGAGGGCCATCCCGAAGTTGAAGGCACCATGGGGCAATATGACAAAAAAAATGGTGGTGAGATTTATCTAGTCGAGGATGAAGAAGATGTCGCTGCTTTAACGGTACGCAATCCTGAAAAAGTCGCTTTTGTCACGCAAACCACTTTATCAATTGATGATACGGCAAAAGTGATTGATGCTTTACGTCAAAAATTTCCAATGATCCAAGGCCCGCGTAAAGATGATATTTGCTACGCTACGCAAAACCGTCAGGATGCAGTGCGCGATCTGGCTGAACGTTGTGATGTAGTCTTAGTTGTGGGTTCACCAAATTCATCTAACTCAAACCGTTTGCGTGAACTGGCTGAACGTATGGGTAAATCTGCTTATCTGGTCGATAATGCCAATGAGCTCAAACAGGAATGGTTTGCAGAAAATATCCAGATTGGGGTAACAGCAGGCGCGTCAGCACCGGAAATTCTGATAAAGCAGGTCATTCAGCGATTACAGGACTGGGGTGCCCAAGCACCACATGAGCTGGATGGGCGAGAAGAGAATATTACATTCAGCCTACCGAAAGAGTTACGTATTCCTGTAATCCAAGCCTAGACTGTTAACTGCTTAACATTATGTTTTTTATTTAAAAATAGACAGATAACCGTGAAATGACAGTTATCTGTTTTTTTATGCCTTTTATCTGTTCTGTGTGGTTTTTGTAATTTTAATAAGTAATAGTTTAAATGGGTAAATATGAGACCCATGGGGGGAGTATGTATAAAAGCCAAGGATTTACTTTAATTGAGTTAATGATCACGATTGCAGTGTTGGCGATTATTGCAATGATGGCAGCTCCTTCTTTTGGAAATGCTATAAAAAAACAACAGTTAAATAATACTGCTAAAGAGCTTGCATATTTATTCGGTCAAGCTCGTGCTCAATCTGCTGCACTGCGTAAACAGGTAACTATAAAATTTACCAGTGGCACTAATGATGCAACTACTTTTTATTGGACCTCTAAATATAGTGATATAAGGCTTACCAGTGATACAACAGATGTGGTATTCCAGCCCATAGGCTTAGTCACTAAAAGAAACAAGCAAATTGATAATCCTAGCTTTAATCCACTTTTACCTGAAAATAACACTACTAATCCTAAGAAAATTGATCAAGTAGTTCCACTCGTTTTTACAGTATGCAGTACGAAATTGGCTACCTCAAAGGAAATCAGTATTTCTAGAACAGGCGTGATTGAAAAAATTGAAAATAAAGCAGGGGCATGTTGATGATCAAATCACAATATGGCGTTGGACTAATGGAAGTATTGGTAGCACTTTTTATTTTAGCTGTAGGAGTAGTCGGTTTCTCGGTATTGCAGCTCCGTGCACTTCAGGCGATGACGGAAGCAACTGACCGAACAATGGCTATGACAGTGGCTCGCGATTTGACCGATCGTATGCGCATTAATCGTTTAGCTTTAAATCATTATGTAACTGCTATCAACACCAAACAGTCAGAAACAGGCTGTTTAGGAAGTAGCTCTACCTATGTACCTGCATGTGATGGCCAAAAAATAGCCAAATATGATGCGACACAGATTTTAAGCAAGGCAGAAAGTTTGGGGCAGACGATTGTGATGAAGCAGTGTGAAGGAAGCAGTCGCACCTGTATTTATATTGCATGGGGAAAAACAGCCATTACAAAAGATGATATTTCTACATGTATGGCTAATGGAGTATATAAAGCTGGCGCACAATGCCTAGTAATGGAGGCATATTAAGGATGAAACCACAATCTGGCTTTACACTTATCGAACTCATGATTTCCCTTGTGCTGGGATTACTTATTACAGCCGCAGCTATACAACTTTATATTACCGCTCAAAAAAATATGGCTATACAACAAGGCGCAGCTAATTTGCAGAATAGTGCCAGTTTTGGCCTGGAATATATGTTGCGCAATATACGTCTAGCGAATTTAAACTCAGGTAAACCGATTATGGATCCCTCGATATTACATGGGGGGATTGTCTTAGATAGGGCTAATCTTAGTACCAATTCAACGTTTAAGATCACTGGAGCTGATGCGAGTAATAACCTCATGACAGCAGGAAATATCGGACCTTCAAATTTACAGGGATTAAAAAGCGATCAACTGGTGATCCAGTATCGCAATACTATTAATAATAAATATGACTGTGAAGGTACTGAAATTGCTAGAAATGTATATGTAGTCGAACGTTATTTTTTAAGAGCAGATAGCAAGGTAAATAATGATCCAAATGCTGCTTTAGCATTAGCCTGTAAAGCTACCAGCTATTCTGGTGATAATGATCTTAAACTTGATAACTTAAATGGGAACGGTGAGGTCATTATTCCTCGAGTCGACCATTTACACATTTTATTAGGTGTCGCCAGTGACACTGTTGATGCTACCAAATCACCAGCAGTTGCAGGCCAGGATGGGGTACTGGATCGTTTTGGCTACATTAGTATTCCTAATTATTTAGCTTTGGCAACTAAACCTCAGATTGTATCTCTTCAATTAGGGATGCTGGTGCGTTCACCAGATAGTGTGGGGAATAATAGTGCTGTTGACCCAAATAAAAACTATCAAATTTTTGATATTAATAAGCCTTTAATTGCTGACAATAAAAATAATTTGTATATGAGGCAAGTAGTTACCCAAACAGTAGCACTGAGAAATGGATTTGGTATTCAGGAGAATCCTCAATGAAAGCTTTATCTATACAGCGAGGAGCTACTTTAATTGTAGTTCTGGTTATGCTCATCCTATTAACTTTAGTGGGAACCTGGGCAATCAGAGGAAGCTTAACCTCCTTAAATATTGCTACGAATACGCAGGCACAGGCCCTGCTTCAGCAAGCCTCTGATGCCATATTTTTTAGCTTGGAAAATCAGACTTCTGATGATTTTGCGCTAACCAATATGAGGATTGGGGATGGAATGCTGGCTTATGTATTAAGACCGGAAAATAAGGATAAAGAACTTGTATTCTGTATTCGTGGGGGGGATGCGAATACTCTGGAGGGGAGCCGGAATGCAAGTGCTGTCTATTGGGAAGGTAGTCAAATTAAAAATTCTCAACTGGGAAATATCGGCTTTTGCAAAATTTCTCGTAAATCAGACTTCATTAGTGGCCGTTCAGCAGTAATGACGCGAGTGGGCATTCGAGCGGATAGTTCTGGTCTGGATTGGGAACATTTATTGGAAGGAGATGATGCCCAGCTATCAAAAACTCAACAGATCCAGAAAGTGGCAGTCAACGTTATTTCTATTATTCCAAATTTAAGTGAAAGCTCTGCAACAGATATCCAAAACTGCTTATCCAATTACACAAGTTTTTATGATTCTTTGGCCGCCAATAAGACGGTAGCAGAGTGTTTAAAGGATCATAATGTGCCTTATAGCGATCAGGAAATGCAATACACCCTAAGACCTGTAAAAGGAACATCGTAAAGGAATGCTAATGATGAAATATATAAAAAAACAAGTGAATATGACACCATTTTTCCGAAAAACGATTGTCTCTAAATTTAAAGTAGCGGGAATCTCTACAGTATTAACTGCTTTATTATGTGCTGCGCTCCCTATGAGTTATGCAAGCGACATCGAAATTTATAAAGTGCCTGAAGATAGTGTGGGTAGTACGACTTTAATGCTGATGCTCGACTTGTCAGGCAGTATGGGGTATGGGGCAGGATACAGTAATACGTCCATGAGTATCCAGGATGATTATGGTGTATGTGTAGGATCAAGAAGTAGTGTAGTAGAAGATACAACAACAACCCCTCTTTATTCACGTTATTATTGTCCAGTTTCTGCTAGTGCAGCTAGTTCTAAAGTCAAGGATCCTCAAACGGGTTGTGAAAAACAAGCAAACGGTAACTATCGTTGTTACGATCGTTTGACCCGTTTAAAAGATGGGTTGAGAGAAATCTTACAGGGCACTCCTACTGTACCTCGGGTGAGTGATAAAATCGTATTAGGCCTATCTACCTTTGCTGGAGATAATGGTTATATTCGTGTACCTGCACGTCCTTTGAGTGAAGTAATCCGTTCTTACCAAGTAGCAGAAACCTATATTGATCAAGAAGAATATGAGGAAAGGGTTCAAACGGGGACGACGCAAGAAAAATATTATTATGACTTGCCACGGTGGACAAGATATTCGGAAACACGACTAGAGAATCAAACCTGTATTTTTGGTTTCTGCTGGGGAGGATCTAATGTCAAAAGAACTTATTATCAAACCTGTACCTGGACTAATAATACCTGCTCATGGGGGACACGTACCGAAACACGTCCTTCAGGATTTAGTGATACTCTTCCTACTACTACCTGTACAGCTGGTAATAACAATGATTGCGTAATTTTTTATGAGAGAAATAAGGAAGGTACACGTGAAGTACCTGTTTATGAAACAGTCATTAAAACTCGTCCCGTAGAAAAAGTCCGTTATGTCACTAAAAATGTGACCCAGCGTGACTTGCTGCTAGAAACGATTAAAGATCTCAAGGCAAGTGGTGGTACACCTACACCTTATGCTTATTCAGAAGCTGCAGCATATTTAATGGGGCAGGCTACAAGCGACAGTACTTATAGTGGTTTTAGCCTATCAGTAGGAGATGCAAAAGATACGAGTAAGACTCGTACTTATTTGGCACCTCAATCCATTAGCGGCCAAGTTAATAATCCAGAAAAACGAGAATGCAGCGGTCAAGGGATTTATTTCTTGACTGATGGTGAACCGCAGCCTGGTGGTACAGCGATGGGCTGGGATGGTAAAAGCGGTACAGCCTATACTTTAATGTCAACGTCCTTGGGGAATAAAGGAACTCAATTTGATTGCTCTGTAAGTCCTTTGGGAAATCGTAGCGGTTACATGGATTCCAGAAATGGATGGGCATGTGTTGGTAAATATGCACAAGCTTTACTAGATCCTGCAAAAAATCCGGTCGGTTTAAAAATTAAAACTGCTGTTGTAGGGTTTGGTAGCGATTTTAGTGGGGATAGCAATCCTGATGTGCAAGATGCTAAAGATTGGGGAATACTGGGTGGCGGTGGCTGGAAAGCTGGTTCTAACTCTAAAGATATTTCAGACAGTATTAATAAATTTGTTGAAGAGCTGAATAAAGATATTCCATCTATGAGTACCGGTTCATCAACGATTCCATTGGATGATTTGAATCCTGCGATTGTACAACCTTATTCTTATTTCCCTCAGTTTGAGCCAAAAGTGAATCCGGTAGACCGTCAGCAGATCTGGTTTGGTAATTTGAAAAAATTCCATGTAGTGAACAATGGAGTTTATGCAAGTAAAACGCCTAGCGATTTAACCGTGGTGGTGAAAAAAAGTAAATTGCAAGATTTAGCGGATATCTGGGCCAAAGCTGGGATTAGTTATCCAGAGAATGCACCAATATTTAAAAAGGGCGGGGCTTTAAGTCAGCTTCCTTTGGGGCTCGGGACTAATACAGCGGGTAATACAGTAACTGCGAGAACTCTTTTAACTGACTATAGTTATGATGGAACTAAACCGGTAGCTGAGCAAGTTTCTCGTAATTTAGATCTAGTCAAAATTGATTACACTTATACAACTAATGCGAAGACTAAAACAGATGGTACTTATTCAAGAGCATTGATGAGCTTACTTGGTTTTAATATTCCGAGTGATATTTCTACAAATGATCTGGATCTTTCTACCTATACAGCTACCGTAAGACAAATGGGAAGTGTTCTACATTCCCGACCTATCCTGATTACGCAGCAAGGTAAAGCGGTAGCCGTGAAAGACCCTAATACGGGTAAAGTTAGTATCGGAAGTGAAAATCGTGAAGATTATGTCCTGTTTGGTACTACTCAAGGTCTAGTGCACGTAGTAAATGCAGAATCTGGTATAGAAAAGTTTTCTTTTGTGCCTAAAGAAATTATAGAAAACCAGTCAGAGACGTTTAAAAATGAAGGTGGAAATCTGGCGGGAGGGAAAGATGCTCTTTATTACGGTATAGATGGTGAATGGACAGCACATACTGAGTATGTCAGTAAAAGTGATGGAACATTAACGGTAAAAGGTTCTTCTCGTACTGATTTGGATGGGAATACAGAAAATCTAAGTGGTAAGCAATGGGTGTATGGCGGCATGAGAATGGGTGGACGTAGCTATTACGCCCTGGATCTGACCGATATTAATAGTCCAAAAATTAAATTCCATATTGATCCAAGCACAGGCAAAATATATTCGCAAAAAAATCCTGCCGGTAAGTCTTTCAGTGCATTAAGTAAAATGGGCCAGAGCTGGTCTAAACCAAGTCTTGGCTATATTAACTGGCAAGGTAAACGTAAACTTGTCATGATTGTCGGAGGGGGGTACGATGCGGGTGGAGTTGATGGAGATGGTTTGAAGGTCAATGGTATCCGTACGGGTTATGCTGGATATGAAATCTACAATTACAAACAGGAAAATGCCACTTCAACCAATAAAGAAATTGGTGCAGGCGTGTATATGTTTGATGCTGATACCGGGGATCTATTATGGAATGCAGACTCTAGTACTAATGATCACTTAAAATATAGTGTTGTAAGTCAGATTCGTACTGTAGACCGTAATAATGATGGAGTGATTGACCATTTATATTTTGGTGATCTTGCGGGACAAGCGTTTAGGGTGGATTTCAAGAATGATGGTGCGACGACATTTACTGCACAAGCTAACAGGATTTTAAATCTGCATCAAAATAATGGTACTAGTCCGCGTTTTTATACGATGCCAGCCTTCACGGCTCACTATAGCGCAGGTAGTAATGCTATTTATGGCGGAAATATTGTAGTCGCTACCTTTGTGTCTGGTAATCAGAGTTCGCCATTGGTAGGTACAGTAGATTCGGCACAGAAGAAAGATCCTCTAGGTTTACAATACGATGCTGCCTATGCGATCTATGATTATGATGCTTATCCAAGTACTGCTGAAGGACGTTATCCAACTTCAAATATGGAAGCAAGAACATTGGCTAGTAGCTCCGCTACCAGTCCAGCCCCTACCCAGCTGAGATATGTCAATAACGCTACGTCTTCAACTACAGTAAATAAAACTAGTGGGTGGGGAGGCTGGTATTATGTGTTTAATAAAAAGTTTGATGGTAGTGAAGCTGCAGCAAACATTATTAAAGGTCTAACTACTCCAATTGCTTTAGAGGGTAGTCTATATGTTACTCAATATGACGCATCTAATAATGGTACTACTTCAAGTTGTGGTGCTGGGGTAAAAGGGCATAGTTTTACACAGCGTTTATGTTTGCCAACAGGTGTATGTAAGCAGGATGCGAATTACACTTATAATTTAGGATCAGGCATTGTAAGTCCAAATGTGGGCAGTACAGATAATGATCCAAATAAACGGAGTCTGGTGGTACCTGATCCAAATGATGTTTGCTCAGGACCTAACTGTAGTCCATGTAAAGGTGCGGCATGTGGAGCAAATGGAAAGTTCCTGGAAACAGGCGGTTCCTTACGTTTTATTCCAAATCGTTGGTATGAAAAATATGCACAATAATCATTGGACTATGCGTATGCCGCAACAAGGATTTACATTAATTGAATTAATGGTGGTGGTTGCAATTGTGGCTATTCTTGCCACCATTGCAATCCCGAGTTATCAGACTCATACCCGAAAGGCAATCGCTGGTCAGGCCCAGCAGGAAATACAAAAGCTAGCAGAGCAGTTGGAGCGTCATAAAGGTAAAAATTTCAGCTATTTAGGTTTTGATCCTAGCTATTTGTATAAAGATAATAGTGGAAATTTAATTGGTTATAGCACAACTAACGCGCAGCTAAACCTACCTTTAAATAGTACTGGAACTGCTGTCAAATATATTATTTCAATTCGAGATGGAACGGAGAGTGCCAAACTTTTAACCAATACTAATGCGCTCGGACAAAGATGGGCTATTAAAGCAGAAAGCCAAGATCCGAATAATTTTACCTTTCTTATGACGAGTACAGGAATCCAGTGTAAAAATCAGACTAGAGCAAATGTATCTTATACAGGGTGTGGCACAGGAGGGGTGAGTACATGGTAAGAAACCGGTTAGGATTTACTCTTATTGAACTGATGTTAGTGGTAGCGGTTATTGCTATTCTTGCAGCAGTAGCTCTTCCTTCTTATCAGGAGCATGTAAGAAAGACAAAGCGTACAGAGGTACAGGCCGAGTTAATTGACATAGCAAGTAGATTGCAACAATACAAGTCAACTAATTTTAACTATAAGATTAATGCAACAACTGCGATTGATTTAACTAAGTTAGGCTTTCCTTCAGCTACTCCTTTATCTCAAAATGGTTTGTATACACTTAATTTAAGTTTTAATACAGCAGCAACAAGCTGGGTGCTAAGTGCTGTACCTTCACCCACAGGAAGTCAGAAGAATGATGGGGTAAGTTGTTTGGATGATACTGGTCAACGTTACTGGTCAAAAGTAACAGCGACTGCCAGTGCCTGTGGTAGTGCTTTAGCAGTAAATTCAAACTGGGACGGTCGCTAAATTCAAAATTGTAGCCAACCCACTTTTAATCTTTCATTCAGGGCAAAATTCACGTAAAATACTGCCCTCTATGAAAGGGGTTTGAAATGTATCGATGGTCGATGCAGGGATAATCCGTAAAAACTATAAGGTTGTATCATGGTAGTTATTCGTCTTACTCGTGGTGGTGCTAAAAAGCGTCCATTCTATCAAATCGTTGTAACTGACAGCCGCAATGCGCGTGACGGTCGTTTCATCGAACGTATCGGTTTCTTCAACCCAACAGCTCAAGGTAAAGCAGAAAAACTTCGTTTAGATGCTGACCGTTTTGCACACTGGGTTGCTCAAGGCGCTCAACCGTCTGAACGTGTTGCTTCTTTAGCTGCTCAAGCTAAAAAAGCTGCAGCTGCTGCATAATTTTTACAAATTAAGTAGTAGGTAGCCCATGACACCAACACAGAATGTGCCCGAAGATCGTATTCAGATTGGACAGCTACGTTCAGCTTATGGATTAAATGGGTGGCTCTGGGTCTATTCCAATACAGAACCCATGAGCAACATATTTGACTACCTGCCTTGGTACATTGAAACCAAAGCAGGTTGGCAAATGGTCGATGTAAAACGTTGGAAACCACATGGCAAAGGCTTGGTGGTCAGCTTAAAAGGTGTGAGTGATCGTACCGCAGCAGACAACTTGGTTGGCGCAAATATCTGGATTTCAAAAGCGCAACTGCCTCAACCAGGCATGGACGAGTATTATTGGTCTGATTTAAAAGGTCTAACCGTGTTAGGTCTGGACGATGAAGAGCAAGAAGTCAATCTCGGTCAAATTTTTGAGCTGTTTGAGACAGGTGCTAACGATGTGATGGTGGTTCGCGCAACTGCCGACAGCATCGATGGCGAAGAGCGAATGATCCCATGGCATAAAGATGTGGTGCAACGCGTTGATCTTGAAGCTGGTCGTATCTACGTCAATTGGGGCGTAGACTACTAAGAATTTTTCGGAAATACGGGAGTCTGCGATGTTTTTTGCAGTCATTACGCTTTTTCCTGAAATGTTTGAAGCGATTACAGCCTATGGGATTAGCGGGCGCGCAGCAAAACGTGAGTTGATGCAAATTCATTACATCAATCCTCGCGATTATGCGACGGGCAACTATAAACGCGTGGATGAACGTCCATTCGGTGGTGGTCCGGGCATGGTGATGATGGCTGAGCCTCTGGCAAAAGCAATCCAGCATGCCAAAGAGCTTGCAAGGCAAGCGGGTGCAGTTCAGGTTCCTGTGGTGTATATGTCACCGCAAGGAAAAACCTTAAACGAAACTGCGGTACAGGATTTTGTCAAATATGACGGAATCATCGTACTGTGCGGACGTTATGAAGGCGTCGATGAACGTTTGATCCAGCAATACGTTGATCAGGAATGGTCAATTGGAGATTACGTCTTGTCGGGTGGTGAACTGCCTGCGATGGTTTTATTGGACAGTATTATCCGGAGACTTCCGGGTGCCATGTCTGATGAACAGTCACACGTGCAAGACTCATTTGTGGATGGTCTTCTAGATTGCCCACAATATACCAAGCCAGATCATTTTGAAGGTTTGGATGTGCCTGAGGTGTTAAAGTCCGGGCATCATGCCAATATTGAAAAATGGCGGTTTTTGCAGCGATATCAGCGTACACTTGAACGCCGCCCAGAGTTGGTGGAAAAAGTCGAGTTGACCAAGCAGCAGAAAAAATGGCTAAAAGATTTGTAAGATATTGATGAGTGATCATTTCTGTCTTCAAGCAAGTACTTAAAATTATTTAAGTATTCTTTAATAGGCTCTTTATGGTTGAGATGGTCAACCATAAAGGGAAAGATAATCGGGTGTATGCGCTTTAGCCTCTATACCCAGCGATGATCAGACCTCTTCTGACTCGCACATATTGGAGATACCCCATGAGCGGTAAGCATCCTTTAGTTCAAGTAATTGAAAACGCACAATTGAAACAAAACATCCCTGCTTTTGCACCAGGTGATACAGTTATTGTTCAAGTTAAAGTAAAAGAAGGCGACCGTGAGCGTTTACAGGCGTTCGAAGGCGTTGTAATTGCTAAGAAAAACCGTGGTTTGAACTCTGCGTTCACAGTACGTAAAATTTCTAGCGGTGTTGGCGTTGAGCGTGTATTCCAAACTCACTCTCCAATCGTTGCTGGTATCGAAGTGAAACGTCGTGGTGACGTTCGTCGTGCTAAACTTTACTACCTACGTGAATTGTCTGGTAAAGCTGCACGTATTCGTGAAAAATTACCAGCTCGTAAAACTAAAGCTTAATTTTAAGTTTTATACGAGCGAAAAAATGCGCCTTTGGGCGCATTTTTTTATGTCTGGCTATTTTAATAAATCATAAACCTTGCAGTTTTAAGCGGTTGGCATGTTGACGATAGACATCGACAGGGTCTGGACTAAATAGACCTCTTAATCCCAGTACCTGATTGACTTCATCTAAATGATTCCAGTTATAGTTGTCTCGAATGACTTTGCCGAAATGCGTGCTGCAACGTGCCACCAGACCATCATTGTCGGTACTGATATAAGATAGCGGTGCAAGTAAGGAAATCGTACTGTCTGCGACATCAATCACATTGGTTACTTGAGAGGTCCCCGTCCACGAGTAGTAATAGACGCCGTTGTTGGATGTTGCACCACTTTTACTACAGTCGGCAGCCAGTGCTGTGGTGGGGTATTTTTGGTTAAATATTTGAGACCCCTTTTCACTAATCGAACTTAGCGAAGCCTGTAGATCATTTTGTAGTGATGGATTACCTTCGGCAAAAGTAATCAACGGGCCAATAATATAGTCGGTAGCAATGCTCAACAGTTGTGAGCCAGCTTGGTTTGAAAGTAAATCATCCGCCACTTTTGAACCTCTAAAGGTAGCACCTACCCCAGTTAAGGAGGCTACATATTGAGGTTTGACAGCTTCGACATAACGAATAGTGGGTCCCCCATGGCTATGTCCGATCAAGTTGACTTTGGATTTACCTGAAATCGCAATCACTTCTTCGACCTGTTGTAGTAGTTGCTCACCACGAACTTCGGTAGATTCTAAAGGTGAGATTTGTGCAGCAAAAGTGGTTGCGCCATTACGTGCCAGATCGGGCAGAATCTGGTACCAATAATCGAGGCCAAACTCGGCAACCCCCAAGCGACTAAAGCCAAACATGCCATGTGTAAATAACAGTGGATATTTAGTTTTGGCATAGGTGCTTTGTGCGGAGGCATTGACACTGAGCACTCCTGCCGTGAGTGAGCTGCTGCTGAATCCGATACATGCTGCTAAACCGAGCAATGAAAGGCTATGTGCTATTTTTTTGGTTTTATACATATTTTCATCCTGAAAAAAGGTCTTAAGAGGCAGAATTATTCTGCGAAAGGTAGCTTTCCTCCTGTGTCGTGTGTGGTTTCAAAAGTTCCAAGTCGTAATTGTTCTTGCGGGTTTTCAAATTGTTGCTGGCGCAGTTGCTGAATGGCTTGTTGTTGTGCTGATTCACTCATCTGGCTCTGCAAAATCTGATCACGTTGTGCTAAATAGCCAGTCACCCGGTTTTTCCAGTCGCTGCGTTGTACATCCAGTTGTTCCAGACGTTGTGTCGCTTCAGCACCGACCAGATTCATCCGCATCTGCCGGATTTCATCACGGGAACCGCCACGAGCTTTAATATCTGCGGTAAGTTTGCGCAAATCTTCCAGTTTATTCAGTTGTTCCAGATTTTCCTGCCAGTCCTGCGGGAGCTGCTGAAACAGTGCTTTGAGCTTTTGCGCTTTTTCAGTCTCCGCTAAGCTTTTGTCTGCCAGTACGCTCATCCGGTCCAGGGTATATTCATGATAGGCATCTTCTGTGCCGAACAAGCCCTCAATTTCATACTTGGAAAAGTATTGTTGGCGCAAATTCTGGGTACTGTTATAGATACTGCGATAATAGGCAGGATCTTCCTGATTTAGCCCGGCCGGTGCAGTGAGCTGACCCAAGCCCTGACGGTACTGGAGATAACGATCCCATAAATCCAGAATTTGCGAGAGTGCAGGCTCTTTATGATTCTGGCGAATATAGGCTTTAAAATCCTGTTGGATCTGCTGCAGATTTTTTTCACCGAACTGGGTAATAAAATATTCAAAACAGTTGCGGGTCTGTTCATTCACAATCAGACGGTTGCTGGCGTCTAACTGCATCTGACAGTTGATTTCGGTATCTTGCTGGCTGGCACTGGGGAAAGCTGCATTGGCAGGGCCATTGACCAAGAGTGCGGTTTGTTCTGCCTGAGTTTCAGTTAAAGGCATTTTTGTCCCGGTATCCGCCTGGGTATTTTCTTTTGGAGACAGCCATAAGATCAATGTGAGAATACACAGCACCAGCAACGCCAGAATGATCCATATTTTATATTTCTGCATATCCTATGCCCAATTTCCATTTTATTGTTTTAATTGATTCAATACTCTGAACTGAATTAATTTTGTAGTGTCAAACTAAATAAACAACAGAAAAGTTGTAAAACTAGACAAGCGGTTGTTAGTATTGCCACAGTTGAAAATGCGTGTCCTGAGTTATGAAATCTTCTGCGGTAAAAATCCAGCGTCGAGCGGTAAATGGCGTATTTTTATTAAATAAACCATTGGGTATTAGTTCTAATGCCGCATTGCAAAGAGTCCGCTGGTTGTATCGTGCACAAAAAGCCGGTCATACCGGCGCGCTGGATCCGCTGGCATCCGGTTTATTGCCCGTGTGTTTGGGGGAGGCGACCAAGTTTTCGCATTATTTATTAGATTCGGTCAAGCGTTATCAGACGACCGTATTTTTGGGGCATAGCACCACCACGGGTGATGTGGAAGGCGAGGTGCTCTTGGAAAAAGTGGTTCCTGAACTCTCGGAGGCCTTGATTCAGGACACATTGGCACAGTTTATCGGGGATATCCAGCAAGTGCCGCCGATGTATTCTGCCTTGAAAAAAGAAGGCCGCCCTTTATACGAACTGGCGCGCAAAGGTATCGAGATTGAACGTGAAGCACGTCCGATTACCATTTTAGCGATTGAGCTTTTGTCCTTTACGGAGAACAGTATCACGCTGGATATTACCTGTTCTAAAGGCACTTATATCCGGGTTTTGGGGGAAGATATTGCCAAAGCGCTGGGAACTTATGGCCATCTGACTTATCTCCATCGCATCAAAACCGGCCATTTTGATTTGATTCCGAGTTATACCATTGAATATCTGGAAAGCCTGAGCGAAGCAGAGCGTGATGCACTGTTGTTGCCGGCTTATGCACCGGTTGATCATTTTCCAAAAGTGCAGATACCCGAAGGTCGTGCAGAATATTTTAGCCGCGGCATGGAAAGTAATATCGAACATGAAGCAGCTGAACAGGTACTGGTTTTTGATGGCGAGAAATGTCTGGGTTTGGCAGAAATTACCGACAAAAAACGTCTGGTACCTAAACGCGTCCTGAACCTCTAATCGAGTCAAGATATGGAAATTGAGATCATCATCAGTCTGGTTGTCTTTGCATTTTTTGCAGGGGCGATTGATGCTGCCGTGGGCGGTGGTGGTCTGATCCAAATCCCGGCAATTATGGGGAGTTTACCGCATTTACAGCCCGCTACGGTCTTTGGTACCAATAAACTCGCGTCCATTTGTGGCACCGCTTCTGCGGCATTTTCCTACCTGCGTCAGGTAAAACTGCCCTGGTTGCTCTTGGGCGTGATTGCACTGTGCAGTTTTGTTAGTTCTTTTATGGGTGCAGCCAGCGTTACGCTAATTCCAGTCGAGATCCTTAAGCCTTTTGTGCTGGTCATGTTGATTGTGATCGCAATCTATACCTTGATGAAAAAACAGTTTGGCCAGGTGCATACCGAACAAAAACTGAATCGGAAAATGCTGATTCTGGCCGCTTTGGGGAGTCTGGCGATAGGCTTTTATGATGGTATCTTTGGTCCGGGCACCGGCAGTTTCTTTATTTTCTTTTTTATTCGCTATTTAAGCGTCGACTTTCTGCATGCATCGGCCTTATCGAAAATTGCCAATTTCACCACCAACCTGGCCGCCTTAAGCTTTTTTATTCCCAGTGGCAATGTGCTGTTTATGGTCGGGGCAATGATGGCGGTAGCCAATATTTGTGGTTCCTTGGTCGGGGTGCGTTTGGCATTTAAATATGGCAGTGGTTTTATCCGGATTTTATTCCTGATTCTGGTCAGTCTGCTGATTTGCCGGATGGCATACCAGATGTTTTTTTAGATCTAAACCCGATGTAAATCATTCTCGATATTAAAATTTCTTAACAAATCACTGTATAAACTGCGTCTGAACCTGCTCTGAAAATCTTCTAGAATCAATGATATGAAAAATAAAACAATTGGAGAAATATCGGAATGACGACTATTTTTGAAGCATTAAGAGAGAGTCATGAGATTCAGCGTGATCTTGCAGAAAAACTATTACAGACTTCCGGGGATACACCAGAACGCCGCGAGCTGTTCAAGCAACTGAAAAATGAATTATTTGCCCATGAGGCTGCGGAAGACCGTTATTTTTATATTCCCTTGATGATGACCGATTCGGGCCTGAATATTACCCGCCATGCCTTGGCCGAACATCATGAAATGGATGAAATGATCGAGGAACTGACCGCAACTGAATTGAGTAATCCGGGCTGGATTGCCATGGCCAAAAAACTTTCCGAAAAGGTGAATCATCACTTAAAAGAAGAGGAACATGGTTTCTTCCAGCAGGCCGGTAAAATTCTGGATGAAAAGCAGAAGACCGCTTTGGCAGTGCAGTACCAGAATGAATACCAGCGTTATAAAGACATGAAAAAAGATATGCTAGTACAAAGCTAAGCTTTAAATTCAAGTTGAATAAATAAAAAAGATGGCTGTAGTGCCATCTTTTTTATGCCTTCTATATTTTTCTTTCAAAGCAAGTAAAAACACAGAATGGATAGAATATTTAATCAGTTGTTCAAATTCCAATAAGGCTTTTAGGCATTCCGCTCTGCCGAGCCTTGACGTGCGGCACGTACAGTCACGCCGACTGATGCCAGCATGATACAGATCAGTGCCACGGTCTGAAGAAGTGTAATTTTCTCCCCCAATAGCATAAAACCAGTCAGTGCAGCCAAGGCGGGAGACAGGCTGGACAATGTCCCATAGCTGGTCTTGTTTAAATGCTGCAAAGCTTTTAAGTCCAGCGCATAGGGAATCGCTGTGGCCAGCACTGCAATGATAATCGCCTTGCCCCAATGTTGCGTATCAATCAATGCGGGCGCGTTGTTGTAGAGCCCAATTGGAAGCAAACACAGAGCTGAAATGCTAATTGCAATGGTCAGCGCATGCATGCCGATATTTTGCTGCACTACACGTTGACCGAAGAAAATATACAGTGCCCAACATAAACCCGCACCTAAAGCACAGGCGGCGCCCAGAAGGTCGAAATTACTACTATTTGCCTGTCCCCATGGCACCATTAACGCAATGCCTAAAATGGCCATCAATACCCAAATATAATCACTACGATGTTTGATCGAGAGCAGGGCCAGACCCAAAGGACCAATAAACTCCAGACCGACTGCAATTCCCTGCGGTAATCTTCCCAGAGACAGATAGAATAAAATATTCATGACCCCTAAAGCGGCGCTATAGCAGAGTAAATCCCGCCATTTCAAAAAAGGCAACCGCTGAATGATTTTCCAGGAACGAAACATTACCCCAACAATCATTGCTGCAAAGCACAGCCTTAAAATGGTCACAGTGACCGGATCCAGCACACTAAACAGCTGTTTGGCAAAAGATGCACTGATCTGGTAGGAGGTCATGGATAAGACCATGAACAATACGGCAAGGAGTTGGGCGTTTGGCATGGAAGCAGCTTCTACCCAGAATGGGTGAAAATGAGAAATAGGGGAAAGTGAAATTATAGCAAACTGGTTAATTTTTAATGAGTAGGGCAAGGAAATATTTTGCCGAGGCGAACTTAAATTTTGATTCAATCAAGTTAAATTTTAACCGGATCAAATATCTAAAGATTTTAAATTAAAAGTTAATCTTCTATGTAATTGCGGTTACAAATTAATCAATTTTTAAATTGATCTTGTTTTTATATTTATTAAAATATCTTAGACCTCGTGATTCGGGTTAGTTTTAAAATAACAATGAAAACATCTTAGGTCCCGTGTTTCGGGACAGCATTAAAATAACAATATCAAATAATTAAGGTAGATAATAATGAAATTAAGAATACTCTCTTGCGCCATTTTTAGCTGCATGCTGGCAGCATGTGGTGGCTCCGACAGTTCTGATAATAATGAACCAGTCACTAGTCAACCTGCACCGACCAATCCTGGAACCCCGGGTGATGGAGCATCAGATACCATTTCTGAATTCTATAACTATCAATTCAACTTACCGAATATTGATGGATCAGAGATGGAATCGCAAAAACTTCTATTAGCTAGTCATAAAAATAAAATTACTGACGGCATATTATATGCGGATGATAACAGCGCTGTTGATACCGAATACGATCTTGAAGAAGATATGGTCTTCTCAACTTATGTCACAACAAAAGGGGTGTTCCCTGCAGATCGCACCCGTACAGCATTAGGTTATAAGCTGGAAAAAATATTAGAAAATACGACGACTCAATTTAAAAGTCGTCCTGTGACGATACCTGAGAACAATATCAGCAATCATCGACACATAGCGTGGTATGACCTGTCTGGTAAAGCATTAACTGAACGTACCAATATTGCTGTGGTGAAAATGTATGATGATCCCGCGACCAGAGTGTTCTTTAACAGTGATAATACGACAGCTGAGCGTAAATACTATAATGAGTTTGCAACCAATTTTGTCGATTTGCAGAAGGCCCGCAAATTCCCAAATGGCTCTAAATGTTTCCGTCTTCTGGCTGAACATCCTGAAGAAGAATATATTGAATTTGATCCGGAAGTAAAAACTGGCTTTAGCACACTTGCTGAATGGCAGGCACAGCAGTCTGTCCAAGAAATGGCAAAAACGATTCTAGATGACACGATGGCTAACTTGAAATATAAAAAGGCAGAATATAAAGACGATGCTATGCAATATTACAAATATTTCGGTGCGATCGAATATCAAGGCGGAATTTATTCAGTTGATTTCTCGGAACATGGGGAACATATTGATCACGACGACTATATTGCTCAATCAAGACAGGCTGCCTTGGATGACTTGAATAAACAAGAAGGTGTAACTTCTTTAATGATCAAATGGACAGAATATATGTATGATCAGCTTGCCTCTGGATGTGATGGCTATAATGCGACAGCAGCGACTGTATTAAATACTGCGATTAAAGACGCAACACCACGTTAAAATTTGAAAATAAGTGATCTTAAATAAAGGCGCTCTAGCGCCTTTATTTTTATTCAAGATTTTTGTCTTTGGGTCGTCACCGTACAGCCTACCGAAGCACTGATAATCGTGGCCAATGCCAGCCACTGTGTCCACAACAAGGTTTCACCCAGAAAAAATAGGCCTGAGAGTGCGGCAATGGCGGGTTCCAAACTCATCAAGGTACCGAAACTCAGTGCGCTTAAATTACGCAGTGCGATCATTTCTAGAGTGAAAGGCAGTGCACTAGCCAGTACTGCCAAAGCCACAAAATACAACAAACTCATCGGTTCAAAAGTATGTGCCGGCATGCCTGCAAAGAGTGCGATCGGCATCAGTACCAGCATGCCGACAAACATGCCTAAGCAGACAGTATGATTGCCAGAAACGCCTGAAGGTCTTTGGCCGGCAACGATATATAAGGCCCAGCAGGCACCTGCACCCAAGGCGAATGCCATCCCAATCGGGTCAAGCGGCTGGGCAGCCTGATCAAAAGGGAACAGTAGAATTAGCCCTAGAATCGCCAGTCCGACCCAGACAAAGTCGAATTTCTGACGTGCATAAAACAGGGCAACACTTAAGGGGCCAATAAATTCAAAAGAGACGGCAATCCCCAGCGGCAGGCGATCAATCGACAGGTAAAACAGTAGATTCATGCCAGCCAGGGCAAGGCCATAACTGATAATGGCCGGCCACTTGATCTGTCTGAAATGGATTTTCCAAATTTTAAAAATCAGTGCCAAAATCATAGCGCCTAACAGCAGACGCATTGCGGAAACAGTCAGAATGGGAAATTGACTGAACAGATATTTGGCAAAGGAGCCACTGCTTTGCATACTGATCATGGCGATCAACAGAATTAGTGGCGCTTGCACCATCGGTGCGATTTTAAAATTCAGCATGACTAAATAGGTTTCGATTGCTCGAATAGCGGAAGAGCAGCATAAGCTGAAAAAGGTTTAAAAATACAAACCTTAAAAATAAAAAACCACAGCCCGAGAGCTGTGGTTTTTCTACAATATTGAATTAGAACAATACGCGTGCGCGGATTGTACCTTCAACATTCGAAAGCATATCGAGTGCTTCATGAGATGCAGCAGCATCGACATCCATCACCAGGTAACCGACATCGCCTTTAGTCATCAGTGACTGGCCAGAGATGTTGATGCCTTGTTCAGCAAACAGGTTGTTGATTTTAGACAACACGCCCGGAATATTTTGGTGGATGTGCAGTAAACGGTGTTTGCCTTCAGTCAACGGCAATGCGATTTCTGGGAAGTTCACCGCAGAAAGCGTCATACCCTTGTCAGAATAAGCCACGAATTTCTCAGCTACTTCCAGACCGATGTTCGCTTGCGCTTCCATCGTAGAACCGCCTACGTGTGGAGTCAGAATTACGTTTGGCAGGTTACGCAGTGGAGAAACAAATTCTTCACCGTTTGCTTTAGGCTCTTTCGGGAATACATCTACCGCAGCACCAGCAATGTGACCAGATTTGATCGCATCTGCCAGGTCTTCGATCACGACACAGGTACCACGTGCCGCGTTGATGAAGATTGAACCTTCTTTCATTTGCGCGAACTGATCTTTGGTCATGAAGTTACGTGTAGACGGAACATCAGGAACGTGTAGAGAAACCACATCGGCATTTGCCAAAAGTTCGCCCAAGCTACCGACTTGACGTGCATTACCTAAAGGCAATTTAGTCACTGTATCGAAATAGATCACTTTCATACCCATGCTTTCAGCAAGTACAGAAAGTTGTGAACCAATTGAACCGTAACCTACGATACCTAAAGTTTTACCACGTGTTTCGAACGAACCAACTGCAGATTTGTTCCAGCCGCCTGTGTGTGTATCTGCTGATTTTTCAGGTACACGGCGAAGGAGAAGAATTGCTTCAGCAAGTACAAGTTCAGCGACTGAACGCGTATTTGAGTAAGGTGCGTTAAAGACTGGAATACCGCGACGCATTGCAGCGTCCAGGTTCACCTGGTTGGTACCAATACAGAAACAACCGACAGCAATCAGTTTGTTCGCAGCTTCAAAGACTTCTTCAGTCAATTGAGTACGGGAACGAATACCGATGAAGTGAGCATCTTTAATCGCTTCTTTCAACGCTTCACCCTCAAGCGCAGTCTTACGATAATCGATGTTGGTATATCCAGCAGCATTTAGAGTGTCGATTGCATTCTGGTGAACGCCTTCTAACAACAAGAAACGGATTTTATCTTTAGGTAGAGATAGATGTTGGCTCATTACGGCTCCGCTACAAAGGCCAAATTTAGTCGCGGTATAATAGCACAGGAAAAGCGCACTTATACATTTCCTTAATGACGCTCACATCAGCTATTCTGGCAAGATATATTGATAATAATGATCATGATGTTTGATTTAAATCTGCATTTTCAAAGGTATATTATCAAAATTGTCATTTTTCGCGGGAAACACCAAAAAATAGCTTATAATATTGCGCCATGCTTTTAAAGCAGCGTGATCCGATGCTTTAATAATCATGTTTCGCCTGATTTGTATCCATGTTTTTATGCATAAAAAATGTGCAAATGAACCAGCGAAGTCTCTCTTGTTTAAATCATGCTAGGTCTGCAAACGATGAATGCTCCAGTCGCTTTAACCCCTGAGTTATTGACCCAATTGACTGCAATTGTGGGTGAAAACCGTATTAAAACCGATACGGACAGCCTCCAGAATTGGGGTCGCGATCATACGAAGCACTTTGATCCAAACCCGTCAGTCGTCGTTTTTCCGTCGTCAACTGAGCAAGTTCAAGACATCGTAAAATTGGCAAACCAATTTAATGTTGCAGTGACTCCATCGGGTGGTCGTACCGGTCTTTCTGCAGGTGCAGTCGCAGCGAATGGCGAGATCGTGGTCAGCATGGACAAGATGAACCAGATTCTGGAATTCTTCCCGGCAGACCGTATGGTGCGCGTACAGGCAGGTGTGGTGACTGAACAGTTACAAAACTATGCTGAAGAGCAGGGCATGTATTACCCAGTCGACTTTGCTTCGGCAGGTTCATCGCAAATTGGCGGTAACATCGGTACCAATGCTGGCGGCATTAAAGTAATTAAATACGGCATGACCCGTAACTGGGTACTTGGCCTGACTGTGGTGACGGGTAAGGGCGATGTATTGCGTCTCAATAAAGGTATGATCAAGAATGCTACTGGTTATGCACTTCAGCATTTATTTATTGGTGGTGAAGGGACGCTGGGTCTGGTGACGGAAGCGGAAATCAAGCTTGAACGTCAACCGCAAGACCTGCAAGTGATGGTACTGGGTGTACCTGACTTTGATGCGATCATGCCGTTATTGCATGCCTTCCAGGCGAAAATTGACCTGACTGCATTTGAGTTCTTTGGTGAACTGGCAATGCAAAAAGTGTTGGCACATGGTCACGTGCAACGTCCATTTGAAACTGAATGCCCATTCTATGTATTGCTTGAGTTTGAAGCGCCGTTTGAGCCGATTATGGACAAGGCGATGGAAATCTTCGAGCATTGCATGGAACAAGGTTGGGTACTGGACGGCGTAATGAGCCAAAGCCTGGATCAGGTAGAAAGTTTATGGCGTTTACGTGAAGATATTTCCGAATCTATCGCGCCATTTATTCCATACAAAAATGACATTTCCGTTCTGATCACGCACGTTCCTGCATTCATTAAAGAAATTGATGCGATTGTATCGACGAATTACCCAGACTTTGAAATCTGCTGGTTCGGTCATATCGGTGACGGTAACTTGCACTTAAATATCTTAAAACCTGCTGATTTGTCTAAAGATGAATTCTTTGCCAAATGTCAGGTGGTGAACAAGTATGTCTTTGATACCGTGAGAAAATATGACGGTTCAATTTCTGCGGAACATGGTGTGGGCATGACCAAGAAGCCATATCTTGAATATTCGCGTTCGGCGGAAGAAATCGAATATATGAAAGCCCTGAAAAAAGTGTTCGATCCAAATGGCATCATGAACCCGGGTAAACTTTTCGATCTTTAATCGGTCGGAATTGAAAAAAGCGCATCGAAAGGTGCGCTTTTTTATTGCTGTGTAAATACAGTTACAGAGTCTAAATGGTTTTGTACTAAGAAGCTCGGCATGATAGGTTGGAATAAGAATGACGATAAAGGGTTAAATAATATGTTCCGGATATTGGCAGTCGCAACTCTCGCTTTTGGTATATTGGGTTCAGGCTGTGCAACTGCTCAACAGGTCATTGCAAAGGTACAGTCATCTTCGGATACGCCTTTGGAACAGGTTTTACAATTAAGACCGGACTTGCGTAAGGAACTGGCAACAGTTGAGTTGCGCCAGTTCTTTGACAAGGTAGAGTCGCCCACGATTGGACAGGTCAAAGTCACTGAAACTGGGTTAATGGATGATTCGGTACGTTCAGTACAGACCATTTATTATTTTAAACGGGAAGATAACAGCTGGATGCTGGAAAATACCGAGAAGTTGTATCGTTGTGCACGAGGTTCAAATACCAAGACTTTCCAGAAAGCAGTCTGTCCATAATAGTGTTTGATCTTTAGACAGATTTTGGTTAAAAGCGTATCTAGAGGATGCGCTTTTTTATTTGGAAGATTATCTCTACGATCAGTTATATTTATTCAGAGCGTTTGAATATCTCATCTGCTAAAATTCCTTCTTTCTATTTTAGATAAAGCTCATTCTGTTTCATCTGGCAGACTGACAATAAAAACTCCCATGCAAAATATCCAGACCCAAAAACTGACCCGTGCCACACTCATGTTCCCGCTGGCACTGGTCCTGTTTGAATTCTCCGTCTATATCTGTAATGACCTGATTCAGCCGGCCATGCTGGCGATTACCCGTGATTTTGGCGTGAGTAGTTCATGGGCACCATCCTCCATGTCGTTTTTTCTGTTGGGTGGGGCATTTGTTGCCGCGATCCTGGGGCCATTGTCTGACCGTCTCGGACGTAAAACCGTACTCTTGGGTGGGGTGGCATTTTTCACGATCAGCTGTCTGGCGATTTTATTAACCCCGAATATCGAAAGCTTCTTGTTCCTGCGTTTTTTACAGGGCTTTGGGCTGTCCTTTATTACCGCCGTCGGTTATGCCGCTATTCAGGAAAGCTTTGAAGAGCGCGATGCCATTAAAGTCATGGCGCTGATGGCCAATGTTTCTTTATTGGCACCCTTGCTTGGGCCAGTGCTGGGTGCCTTTATGATCGATCATATCTCCTGGCATTGGGGCTTTATCGGCATTGCATTTCTGTCATTTTTAAGCTGGTTCGGTCTGAAATCCAAAATGCCAAACCTGAAAGTCAGCGTTCCCAAGCAGCCCTTCAGTTATATTCTGGATGACTTTAAACAGGTGCTCAAAAATAAGCGCTTTGTAATTATGACCGCGGCCTTGCCTTTGGTCAGTCTGCCCTTGATGTTATGGATTGCATTGTCACCCGTAATTCTGGTCGAGCAGTTTGGATTCAGCAGTGTGCAATATGGTCTGGCACAGTTTCCGGTCTTGGGTGGGTTAATTATTGGTAATCTGGTGCTTCTGAAAATTATCGACAAAATGCCGCTAGGGAAAACCGTACTATTGGGTGTGCCACTGATGCTATTTGGTACAGGTTTATTAATATTCGGTCTGTTTATTCCGGACTATTTCGTGCATTGCCTGATTATTGGTACCACCTGTATCAGTCTTGGGGAAGGCGTCAGTTTCTCAGTATTATATCGTTTTGCGCTGATGTCTTCAGAAGTGTCCAAAGGCACGGTGGCTGCGACGGTTTCAATTATCTTGATGCTCAGCTTTTTTGTGGTGATTGAAGCAGTAAGAATCGCATATGAAACCTACGATATCTGGGCCTACTGTGCTGCCTCTTTGATTCTGATTGCACTCTGGTTTACTTTGCCACGCATGCAACTCAAACAGTTAATGCTGGAAAGACAGGAACGTGGGGAGTTTTGATTCCTTATTAAGGGAAATTATAAATTATTGAAATCATATATTCAGTATTGAATTTCCCTCTCCTTTTAGGAGAGGGCTAGGATGAGGTTAAGTATTTAATAAGTTCCCTCTCTCTAACTCTCTCCCAAAGGGAGAGAGAATTTTCTTTTGACTGATCTAATTATATTAGGATTCTACAATTAAGCTTCAGCGGGCTGTTCAAGCTTCTTCAGTTTCATATCAAACAGGAATGGACCGAAAGGCAGAATCGAAGCGATTAAACCCATCACAAACATGCTGAGAGACCATTTCTGTTTTTCACATACCGCGAATAACACCACCAGAAAAAGCACAAACAGTACGCCATGACCCATGCCGACATATTTCACCAGAATCGGATTATCCATCATATATTTCATTGGCATCGCGATAAATAACAGCAGCAGGAATGAAATCCCTTCAAGCAAACCGACCAGACGCAAAGTTTTGATGTTCATAATACATATTGATTTAACCGAATTAGTTCTGAGTGTACCGAATATCACCTGAATATTGAATCTTAATAATAAAGATATATTCAATATTTTTAATAAGTTATAACCAAGTAAGGTAGTTGGTTATTTAATCTCGGCACCTAATAATTCATGACGTAATTTTAGTAATTCCGGTAAGGTTTCCAGCAATAAACTGATCTGTTTCAACACCAAAAGCAGATGTGCTGACTGGTTTTCCTGGGTACTTAAGCGTTGAATTTCTGCCAGTTTATGATCGATGTCGTAGGTATCTAAAGGCTGTTGTTGCAGCAATACCCCAGTTAAGGTTTGCTGGCACCAGTGCATTAAATCCAGAATTTGTGTATCAGTAACCTGCTCACGGTGACTCCCCAATGCTGCAATATAACTGAGTTGGCTATGACTATAGACCAGATAGCGAAAGGCACTTTTGACCAGTTGCGGATCTGGATTCGGTTCGGTACTCAGACTTGAAATCATGCTGGATAAATCAATCTGTGCATTGTGGGCCAGACGCCGTGCAGTCCGGTAAGCAATACTGTTATCTTTACCGTTTCGATATTGCTCGACCACTGCAGAAAAATAGTTCAGTGTTGCATGTGATGATTTTTTGATATTGCTGGAAATATTACGAAAATTCCAGTCAGGCCAGATCCAGCTTACTGCCATCCAGGCAATCAGACAGCCTATGAGGGTATCAATGATACGCGGTAAGATAATGGCGTAACCGGCACCTTTCAGGTTGAATATCAGGAGTACCATCAAGGTCGCCATGAGGGTTGCCATGGCATATTTTTTGGAACGCAGATATAAAAAACCGACACCAAAAATCACTGTCAGCAGCAATTGTCCTTCGATACTTGGTACAAAATACAGAATGGGAACACCCAGCATGACCCCTAATAATGTTCCGAGCGTCCGCAATTTGAGCCGGCTTTTGGTGGCAAAATAACTGATCTGACAGACAAACAGGCTGGTCAATAAAATCCAGTAGCCATTTTTCGCAAAGGGTAATAATGAAATGACATAGCCGACTAGAAATACAATGGCAATCCGCACGGCATGCCGAAAGAGTGCCGATTGCGGACTTAAGTGCGGTTTGAGTTTCAGCCAGAGATCTGTGCTATCGCGAATATCATCATCAAACAGGCTCAGGTCATCAAAATGCTGCTGATAGCGTGGCTTATACAACGCCTGTTGATCATGCAGGTGTTGTAACTGCTCATGTACACTGAGCAGATTGGCCAGAATAAGCTGTAAATTTTTAACTTCAATATTCTGTGGATGCTGGGTAATCCAGTCCTGCATCGACTCCTGTAAATGTTTCAATGCCAGTTCATCATCTGTAGACAGATAAAATTTTTCATTGCGCAGCACACAGTCTGCCAAATGCTGACAGGCAAGGGCTTGCAGGCGGATATTTTTCTGAATCCGGAAAATCAGGTCAGTGCGGCTAAAATGCTGTTCGATCTGTTCATAATGCAGATAATTGGCTGTGGCCTGTTCATGAATATCCTGCATCAGAAAATACAGATTCAACCAGTAAATAGTATTACGATTGGCACGCGAAGCTTTGAGTCGGGTCAAGAGCGAATCTTTGCTGCGGTTAAAACTCTGAATGACTAAAGTATTTTTAAGTGACACCTCATAGAGCAGGTTTTCAACATTTGGATGCTGGTCCGGATCAAACAGTTTGGCTTTACTCAGCAATAAATCCGACATGTGCTGCAAGCTTTGTGCGAGATTTTCCTGAACCTGCAAGGTAGGACGCAGCAGAAAAAATAGAATAGACGTCAGGCCGTACCATAGCGCCCCAATGACAAAATAAAGCGGCTGTTCATACCAGTGCTGATATTCGCCCAAGCCAAACATGGTATAGATTGACAGTAAAATGGTGCCAAATGAAATTGTGGCATAACGTTGGCCTAAGGCGCCCATTAGAATAAACAGCGCACTCGACAGTGACAGCCACAATGCAAACCAGAATTTATGCGGAGCAAGAAATTCCAGAATGCTGCTGACACTAAAAAACAGAATGATGACCAGTAACAGGTTGCGCAAACGCAGGCTTAGCCGGTCATCAAAATCAGTCAGTGCCGTGGCAATTGCCCCTAAAGTTACTGGAACGATCAAGAACTCATAACCCAGAAACTTCAGACCGAAAGTAGTACCTAAAAACACCAGCAGGATCTGCAGGCAATAAGTCATCAGCGCACTGGACTGAAAGGGCAGCAGGGCAGGTTTTATAATTTTAACAAAAGTAGCAGTCGCAGGTCGGGCAGCATTCACAAGGACAGGATCCGGAAAGTAAAAACGCAAAGTTCTGAATGCAATTTAGACGCCAAAATAAAAGAAAAACCCATGAAAAAAACGAGCATGTTGCCCGTTTTTCTATTTAGTCATTGGCATGAAGGTGTTTTAGATCACACCACAGGCAATACGTGCACCGCCGCCGCCCAAGGGTAATGGGTTGTCGGAATAGTTGTCGCCACCGGCATGTACCATAATCGCACGACCCTGAACATCAGCCAGTTTCAGACGTGGCGCAAGCAGGGTGACACGTGCAGTTCCGTCAGTATTGACTTTCAATGCGGGTAAATCACCGAGATGACCGGTCACTGGCGTACCGTGATGCGGTGCCTGATTTGGATTGTAATGGCTACCTGCAGCCAGTGCTGCGCCCATCTTGCCGTCTTTCATGGCAGGCGCGCATGAACCATTTTCATGAATATGGAAACCTCGTTCACCCGCAGGAAGTTGTTTCAGGTTGGTACGAATAACCAGACCGGCTGGGCTGTCACTAAGTAAGACGGTCCCAATCTCTTGGCCCATACCTTGAGCAGTTACAGCATTCACAGTTACTGCTCTGACCACTTCATTTGATGGGGAGGTTGATGCACAACCGGTAAAAAGTGCGGCGCTTAACGCGCAAAGTGTCGTAATTTTAAACAATGAAGACATGATTTTGGCATCCTGATCTTTATTCTGTTTTGTGAGTTCATTTAAACAGAGCACGATCAGAAGCTCTATATAGAATCAGTACTTAAATGTTTTGTTTTGTTTAAGTCGATTCTATCTATGCTTTAAGGTGCGTTGGGCGGTGTGTCTTGTGTTTCCGGATCAATCTCATGTGCCATGGTGGCTTTAGGCATCATTAAAGGTTCATTCAGATTACTTTCATGTAACCATTCACGCCAGATTGCAAGCAGCACAGCCAGAATCACCGGGCCAATAAACACCCCGACCAGACCAAAGCTGGCAATGCCACCCAAGACTCCAAACATGATCAGCAGGAAAGGAATCTGGGTTGCACCAGAAATTACCAGTGGACGAATCACGTTATCGGCAGTACTGACAATACAGATACCCCACACCATGACCCCGATAGCCTCAATGGTTTGTCCTTGTGAAAACAGCCATAGCGCCACGGCACTATAGGCGAGAGGGGGGCCAAAGGGAATCAGGGCAAAAATAAAGGTCACAATGGTTAAAACCATCGGATTCGGCACGCCTGCAACAAAATAGCTCAAGCCTGCCAACAAGGACTGTGCAATTGCGGTCAAACCGACGCCATAAACCACGGCACGTGTAGTTGCAGAGATGGTCGAAAAATAATGATGTACACGTGGGCCGACTACCATTTCAAAGGCTTTACGCACCTGATTTAAAATGGTCTGACCATCACGGTAGAAGAAAAACAGCGAAAGTACCGCAAAACACAATTTAAAGATGTTTTTGCTGACTTCATTCAACACCACTTTGCCGTAATTCAGATGGCCTTGAATCCAGGTCGATACCGACAGTGCAATACTCTGCGGATCAGTGTTAATTTCATTTAAGGTTCGGGTAATTTCCTTGCCGACAATCGGAAGCTCGCGAATAAAATCAGGGACATTCAGGTGACCGGAAAAGACCTGTCGCTGCAATTCAAAATACAGGTTACGACCTTCGTGCTGCAGCATGAAAATGGCGAAAATAAACGGCAGACCAAAGACCAGAATCACGGCCAAGATCATTACGGTTGCACTTAATGTCGGTCGATTGCCGCATAGGCGTAACACCGATTGATACAAGGGCCAAGTCATATAGGCAATAATGGCTGCCCAAACTACAGGAATGATGAAATACTTGAGTATATGAAAACTCAAAAAAATCAGGATAAAGAACAATCCAAATAATAAGACTTTTTGTAATGTAGGCGCGTACTGTTGCACTGAATTTAATGACTCATTTTTTAGGTCGTGTTCAGGCATATTAACTGAAAAAAAAGCGATCGAAAATGATAGCTAGCCAAGTAGCGAGATTATTTTCCCAAAGCTATACCACGATTCAGAGGATTGACTCAAAACCACTGACTCGGATCATCAATAATGGCATTCAGTACCGGTTGCCATTGAGCCTGCAGTTCCCGGTAGATTTTCTGAGGTTTATCAAAGACTGACAGGCCTTCCATAGCCAGTCGGCTATAAGGGGCACGTTCCGAAATCCAGGCCACTGGCTGCTGGTCGATCTTGTCAAAAAACTGCTGTATGTCCTGATTGCTGGCTGCATTTGCTTTGGTGCGATTGGCCAAAAGTAAAATTTCAACCTTGCCCTTACGGATGCGTTTGATGTCCTGCAAATGTTTGAGAAAACGGCGGGTCGAATCGATATCAAAAAAAGAAGGCTGGATCGGGATGATAATCGCATGTGCTTCACTGATCAGCTGTTCGGCATGATCATCGGTCAAAGCACCTGGTGCATCAATAATCAGGTATTCGATCTGTTTCGGCGCATCACCAATGGACTTGCTATTGCGCCAGTCCAGACTTTGGATCTGCGCTGCCTGTGCCGGACGATGCTTGAGCCATTGCAATGTTGATTTCTGGTTGTCGGCATCGGCCAATGCCACCTTATAACCCTTTTGTGCGAGTGCTGACGCCAAACTAATGGCTGTCATGGTTTTGCCACAACCGCCTTTCTGATTCGCAACTAAAATTGTTTTCATGACTCAAGGTGATTTTATTCTGTTCCGGCCTAGCATATCATTCTTTTCAAGTATGCAAATGGCCGAAGTCCTCAACTTCAGTCGAATGCGATGCTATAAAAATCAGGCAAATTAGGAAGATTGAATGTCCATATGGATGGCCATGTTGATTGGCGCATGTATCGGGGTGGTATTGACCACTATTATTTTAAATCAGACGCGCAATGGACGGATCAAGGCCGAATATGAGCAGTATATTGCCGAGCTGGAACTAGAGCATCAGCAGTCCCTCATTGCCGCGCAAAAACGCAGCGTGAATACCAGCCGTGCAGTTCTCAAAGGAAAAATGGCGGAACAGCTCGCGCCGATCATGCCGGAATTTCAATATCTGCCGAGTGATGCCAAGTTTTTGGGTGATCCGGTGGATTATGTGGTCTTTGATGGTTATACCGATTTTCGTGATGGCGAAGGCGACGCTGAAGATATTGAAGTGGTTTTGATTGACATTAAAAGTGGCGGAGCACGTCTGACCAAAGGCCAGCAAGCCATTGCCCGTGCGGTTCAGGAAGGGCGGGTACGTTTTGAAACCATTCGGATTGATTTTCAGGATTGACCAAAATCCAGTGAAGAATAAAAAATTATGCAAAAATTACTGATCACTGCGCTGCTGTTTATGCTAGGACTCTGGGTGTGGAATGAATTTTTTCGTGCCATTCCGCATCTGCAAGAAAAGGGCGTACTTAAAAACTTTAAAGTAGAACCCGTTAAGCGCATTTCCGCGACTTATATTGTGCATGATCACCGTTTCGTAAAACCTGATCGTCGGGTGCTGCATCAGGCCAGCCCTGTGGTGGGGCATTTTAATGATCTGGCCTATCTGAGTAATATTGATGTGCTGTTGCTGACTCAACCGCTGCCCGCTATACAGGCAAAACTGGAGTTTGATGAAGCAAAACGCTGCTATCAGCTCGAAGGACAAACCAATAAAGCGGAGCGTGACTTCGTCAATACGCATGTACAGTATTTTAGTCTGATTGCTGCCACTGAAAAAATTGCCGATCAGATTCGCCGGCTAAAATCGGGGCAGAAAATCACGCTCACTGGTGATCTGGTGACAGTTCATTCAGGCACGACTGGACAAGAATTCCGGGTCGGGACGGGCTCTGAATATCGTGCTCATTGTCAGTTGCTGCAAGTAACCCACGTCCAGCAGCACTAAATACAAGAGAGTAGTGAATTAGCCTTGTGGTTTGCGAAACCGTGCTAACAACATGCGTTGGCCAATCTTCGGAATACCTTCGGCATCTACATAACTTAAAGTTTCTATTTCAAAGCCGGTTTCTAGCAAGGCGGTTTCAATATCCCGATTCAAATGACAGCCATCAGCGACTTTCTTTTGAATGGGGTTGAACAAATGTTGCAGACGCTGAATATTTAAATTTTGTCGATTCAGAACATGTTCGACCACATGTAAAGTCCCACCCGGTTGTAGCACACGATAAATTTCTTGCAGGCTCTGTTCCAGCTCTGCAATACTACAAAGCGTCCAGGTAGACACAATATTTTCCACACTATTTTCGGCAAAAGGTAAAGCTTCTGCACTGGCCTGAATATGCTCGACTTGAAACCCTGCCTGTTGAATTCGCGCTTCTGCCAGTTTGAAGATCGCCGGGTTTGGTTCTAGTGCATAGACCTTATCAACCGATTGATAAAAAGGCAGATTCAGCCCGGTACCCAAACCAATTTCCAGTACTTCACCGGAAATGTCCAAAAGCAGTTCACGACGTAAGTCCATCAGGGAGGGTGTTTGCATCACCTGATTCAGCAGATGCGGAAAAATATGTTGTTGATAAAGTTTATACAGCATTTGAGTTATTTTAATTTGATGGAAATACGTTCTAGCTTAACTGAAAAATAAAATGACAGGCATATCTCGAGCTGACTAAATACGTGCAGTTTGTTACCAAGTTCAACTGTTTATTCATTAAAAAATCCGTAAGATCAAGGAAGATATCCTTAAAACGTTTGATCAACTTGATTAGGATTAGATTAAAAATTATGTTCAAATACGTTAAACATTATGCTTTGCTGGCCAGCCTCTTGCTGCCTATTTCGGGCTATAGCTCGGTCGACCACAATATTGCCAAAGGTTTGCCTCCTGTCGTTAAAGGCCAGTCAATTTCGGTCTTGCAGCCTTTTAAAGGTGATTTTCGTATTCTGGGTTCCAAGGTTTATAGTTCTGACCCACAAGCCAAATTCTCTCCAATTGATTATGCCGTCAGTTGGGGGCTGTTTGCTGAACCTGAAATTGCCCGACATATTACGGTCAATCAATATGACCGCTATCTGAACTGGAAAATGGATCGGGTGCCAGTGCCAGTAGATCAAGCCAAGCAGATGGTGTCCAATATGCATATCATTCCTGCCAATCCTGAAATTGCCAAGGCAATTAAAAAGGTAAAGCGTGGTGATCTGGTACGTATGCAGGGGGAGCTGGTTGAAGTTCGTGACAAAGATCTGGTCTGGACATCGTCTTTAACTCCGACCGATACGGGTGATGGTGCTTGTGAAGTTTTCCGCGTCAGTTCTATTAAGTGGATTGAAAAAGTCGGTAAGAGCTAAAACAGACCTCATGTATACTTCTGATTTGCATAAAAAAACCGCTTCTTTGAGCGGTTTTTTTATCTGCTTAGAACTTACTTCGCAGTTAAAGCTTGACCTTCAAAGGTAATTCCATCCCAGCCATTCAGCATAAACTGGCGGATATTCTGATGATCAGTCGCCTCTGGCGTCGCGAGTACAGAAGCATAATGTTCAGCAAACAGGCTTAAGGTCTGTGCCTGATCCAGACCATTCAATTGTGCAAAAGAAAAGACTTTGGCGCTGCCCTGGTTTTCTGTGGTCGCATTATTCTGCTGGCCATTTTTAAATGCAGTCGGTGTATGCGTATAACGTGATTCGATATAAGCAATCACATCTGCAAATTTTGCTTCGCCTGCTGCCAAATGGGCCAATAAATCCTGTGCCATGCTGTTTTTCCTGTGCCATTCATGAAAATTCGATGTGATAAATATAGCAATTTTCTTGCGAAGTTCCATGGTATTTCATTGATTTTCGGTTCAAGATAACAGTGAAATTTATCCAGACTGAATACGAAACTTTGGATAAAATAAACTTGATCAATAAATAGAACAGGAAAAAATATGGGCTGGCTTTGGGTGGCAATGGGTGGGGCAATCGGTGCCAGTCTGCGTTATGCAGCAGGACTTTGGCTGTTTAAACCACAAATGCAATTTCCCTGGCCCACCTGGTGGATCAATATTCTGGGCTGTTTATGTGCCGGGATTTTTTTTGCCTGTAGCCAAAAGTATCCAGTACTCCAACAAGAAGCTCGTCTGTTTTTAATGGTGGGAATTCTCGGTGGTTTTACCACATTTTCCAGTTTCGGTCTGGAAAGCTTTGTTTTATTGAAACATGGCGCTATGGGCCTAGCGCTTTTATATGCATTATCCAGCTTGATTGTCGGCATTATTGTTCTGGCGCTGGGCTTTTATTTAACTTCACTCGTGTTGGCACAGAGTTAAAATAAGCACATAAAAAAGTCAGGAAATTGGAGGTCATTTCCTGACATAAACCACGATTTAAATCTTAAGATAACCGAGGGTTTTCGATTTTAACCACGTTTAAAGCGGCCAAAACGTTTATTAAAGCTTGCCACACGTCCTTCATTGCTGGTCTGACGTTGCTCACCCGTATAGAAAGGATGAGAAGCGCTTGAAATATCTAGTGTTACATAAGGATATGTTTTACCTTGATATTCTTTAGTTTGGCTCGAGTTCATCGTGCTGCCAATCACGAAATAGGCATCGGCATTGGTATCATGGAATAACACTTCACGATACTCGGGGTGGATATCTGAACGCATATCTAACTTCCTCATGATTCTTGATTAAATGTTATAATGTAACATTTGATATTTCAAGTAATCTAGGGTTACAGCGTGTAAGCCTATCGTCTCAACTTAGCTTCGACTCGGTACCAGTTCTTCAAATACATCACTTAAATCATCATGTACTTTGAGATGAATCAGGTTCCAGTATTGTCCTGAAATTGTGCGATTCACCATCAAGGTATCAGGAGAGGGCTTAAATACATCCCAATATTTCAACGAAGGTTTCAGCAACTCCATCCCATCATGATGCGCTGAGTTTTCGGCAAAATCATAGTCAGTGACCAGAGGACGCATGAGCACTTCCAGCCACTGTTCATATAATTCTTTCGGGAATTTTCCAGTTTCAGTCAAGGAATGCAGCGCATCCAGCTGTTGCTCGATCACGGGAATATTCTTCTCGCGTGCAGCATGGATCAGTTCCCTAAAATGTCCAATCACTTCAGTCGATAAGGTTTTGACGCCACCATAGTCATAAACAATCACAGAGCCATCTTCACGAAATGCAAAGTTGCCTGGATGCGGGTCACAGTGAAAGCGTTTCAGATAAAAAATTTCCTGACCAATGGCGCGGAAGAGGCGGCGGCCTAAAGCATTTCGGGTTTCGAGTGGCCAAGTGCTGGCAGTTTCGATACTTTCACCAAGCTCCTGGCTCAAAGTCAGAATATGACGTGAAGAGTACTCATGAAACACTTTCGGAATTATAATTTTACTATCCAGAGATTCATGGAAGGCACGGGCGATTTCCAGATTCTGGGCTTCAATTTCATAGTTCAACTCATTGTCCAGACTGTGCTGAATTTCTTTAAATAATTGATCTTGAAGTTTACGATCAATCTTTAATACGCCCATCATGCGCAGTGCCAGACGAACTTGCTTCAGGTCGCTTTCGCAGGCTTCATCCACACCAGGATATTGCACCTTGACTACAACTTGCTGGCCATTCGGTAGAGTGGCTTTATGCACCTGACCAATCGAGGCCGCGGCAAATGGCTGTTCATCAAACTGCTGGAAAAGTTGCTGTAAAGGTTTACCCAATTCTTTTTCCACTTGTGCCTGAATTTCTTTAAACGGCATGGGTGGCGCCTGACGCTGTAATTTAGCAATGGCTTTAGCGACTTCGGGCGGGAAAACGTCTTTATATTGAGAGGCGATCTGGCCAACTTTCATGACTGCACCTTTCATTTCCCCCAAGGTATCCGCAATCTGCACACCAATATCCTGAAATAATTTACTGCGCGCAGTGTTTTTCTGCTCGTCATCGGCAGTTAAATTTTTAATGGAATTGGAGAGGGTTTTACCTGCAATACTTGCGGTCATTCCGGCAAGTTTCATAAAGCGACGACCGGGTGTGCTAGCCGTTTTTGCCATGCGAGATTCCTTGAAACCAACTATGAATGGATGTATTTGATCATAGGTGACAAAGGTTCAATTGCCTAGATTTAATTGTAGAGGTTGTGTTGTGATTTCCTTCAGCTTCTCCATGTTTAATGCATCATCTTTGATTTGTTAAAAGATTTATCTTTATTGCTTGCGTTTAAACTATAAGAATATGCCGGAATCCATCATCGTTTTAGATAAGACCGAGTACTAATTCTGAATGTTGTTTTATAGCTAAAAGCTTAAAATAAACAGATTGCTGTAATGAAGAAAATTCAATGAAAGTCTATCGATATTTTACTGGGAAGGATGATGTACATTTTTGTGCGCGGGTGACCCGTGCCTTAAATGAGGGTTATGAGCTATATGGTTCACCCACCATGGCTTTTAATGGTACGGATGTAATTGTGGGGCAGGTGGTGACCAAAGATGTGGCGGATGAATCGGAGATTCCACAAGGATTAAAAAATGCGCTGGATCTTTAATCTCAGCGCATTTTCTAGCTTAAATTAATCAAATAAAAGTGTTTAGTTGTTTAGACTTAAGCGTTTATTATTGCCATATAAACGGCCCAATAAAAGTATACAAGCTACGCTGAGGCCTACAATCAGGCCGACCCAAACACCGGCTGCTCCCATCTCCGTAAAGCGTGATAAATATACCCCAACCGGGAAGGCAATGACCCAGTAAGCCAGCATGGTAATCCACATTGGCCCCTTGGTATCCTGCATGCCGCGCAGACAACCTGCCGCACTGATCTGCCAGGCATCCATCAGCTGATAGGCAATTGCAAACAGAATCAGATACACCGCAATTTGGGTCACGATCATATCTGAAGTGTAGAGCGCCACGATTTCATTGCGGAACACCCAAAGCAGAATCATGGTCAGGACTGCCAGAATAGTGGCAGTGATCAGGCCGAGATATTGCACTTTACGCATGGCTTGCCAGTTCTGTTCGCCATAATAGGTGCCGACCCGAATGGTCAGGGCAATCGCCAGTGACATGGGAATCATGAACAGTTGTGAAGTGACAGAAATAGCAATCTGATGGGCAGCGACAATGGTCTCACCCAAAGGACTCAGCACAATTGCAGCAGTACTGAAAATACTGACCTCAAAAAAAATTGCCAATCCGATTGGAAAGCCAAGCTGTAAGATGCGCTTCATCCATTCCGGGTTGATTTTTTCCCAATGAGTAAAAGGCTGGGTACGTTGATAGGCCTTATTCTTAAAGATATACAATGCCAGAGTCATGAGCATTAACCACTGCAAAATCGCTGTGGCAAACCCACAGCCTGCACTGCCCAGGGCCGGAACAGGGCCAATACCATACATAAAGATATAGTTCAGCGGAACCAGCAAAACCAGCGCCAATAAACTAATCACGGTGACCGGGCGCGGATTTCCAATCGCTTCAGAATAGCCACGTAAGGCCGCATACATGGTTACCGCTGGCATACCAAAACCAATCGCATGCAGAAATAAACCGGCTTTAGGTTGTAAGCTTTCCGGTACACCTAAAAGTGGCAAAGTGGCCGGCAAGAGTTGCAAAATCAAGCCGGCAATTACCCCAAGAATCAGGGCAACCCAAAGCGATTGACGTGCAATGGTGGCAATTTTTTCAGGTGTGCGTGCGCCATTGGCCTCAGCAACCAAAGGCGTCGTGGCAATCATAATGCCACTAAACAGCAGCATCACCGGAATCCAGAGTCCTACTCCGACGGCAATCGCGGCAAGATCGGTAGCAGACAGGTGACCGGCCATAATGGTATCAATCAGACCCAGACCAGCCTGAGAAAATTGGGTCACCAGAATGGGTAACATCAGATGAAACAGTTTTTTTAATTCAAAACCAAAGGTTGTGACTGGTGAAACATTCGACACAAAAATTACTCATCGTGATCATGTGCTTAAATAGAAGGTTTAGCGTTGTAAAGTGAGAAGCACACCAATAAAAATTACCACGCCGCCTAAAAGACGTTGCCAATTAATCGGCATTTTTTCATTACCCAATAATCCCAGATGATCGACCAGCATCGACATCACCATCTGACCAAAAATAATGAGGCCGCTAAGAACCAGAAAGCCAAGTTTGGGCGCTGCATAAATGCTCATGCTAATCGCGTATACACCTACGATGCCCCCGAGCCATAAATACCAGGGAACACTCATCAGTTCCTGTAAACCGGGTTTGGGATTGGACTGAAAAAGTACGATTACGGCGAGCACTATTGTACCAATCAAAAAGGAAAAAAATGCAGCTTGAATAGGAGAATATAAATATTCTTTTAGTTGTGTATTAATTGCGGTCTGGAGTGTCAATAAAACACCGATTGCAAAAACCAAAGGAAGTAAAATAATAAGTTGCGAAGATATTTTCATAATTTTAACTGACTAATTCTATTTAAATTTTTAGGCATATCACACAATCAAATTTAATTTTAGCAGTGTTGCCGCCGAGTCATGTTAAAATTCGGCTATATCTTGTAATCGTTTTTGAGTAGTTCTTTGGCTGAATTGAATCCTGCTGCTGTCCCTTTGTCCTTATATATTCATATGCCTTGGTGTGTGCGCAAATGTCCTTATTGTGACTTCAATTCACATGCGGTTCCGGATGGTCAGCTATCACTGGAATTGGAACAGGAATATTTACGAGCACTGGTGGAAGACTTTAAAACTCAGGTCGATTTTGCCCAAGGCCGGCAGATTCACAGTGTCTTTATTGGTGGGGGGACGCCGTCACTGATTTCTGCCCTAGGCTATCAATGGTTATTTGATCAGCTCAAAGCCGTTATTCCCTTTGCCGAAGGCTGTGAGATTACGCTGGAAGCCAATCCCGGCACAGTCGAACATGATCCGTTTGCCGGTTATTTGCAGGCCGGCATTAACCGTCTGTCGATTGGGGTACAGAGTTTTAATACCGAGCATCTCAAGCGTTTGGGACGGATTCACAGCAATGAAGATGCGATTTCTGCCATTGGGCTGGCACGTGAAGCTGGGTTTCAGCGGATTAATGTCGACTTGATGCATGGTTTGCCTGAACAGACTTTAGAACAGGCTTTGCATGATTTAAAACTGGCAGTGGAGCAGGGCGCAACCCATATTTCCTGGTATCAGCTGACGATTGAACCCAATACGGTATTTTTCCGGACTCAACCGATTTTGCCTGTCGATGAAGTATTGGAAGATATTCAGGAGCAGGGTGAGCTCTACTTAAAAGCTCAAGGCTTTATCAACTATGAAGTTTCGGCTTGGCGTAAAGAATTGCCTTCAGCGCATAATCTGAATTATTGGCAGTTTGGTGACTATCTGGCGATTGGTGCCGGAGCACATGGCAAAGTCACTCAGCCGCATGGCGTGTATCGGTTCCAGAAAACCCGTTTACCTAAGGACTACTTAGCCAAAGTACCTGCCGAACATGTGCAGTTTAAGCGCATTGAAGATGCCGACTTGCCTTTTGAATTTATGATGAATGCGTTACGTTTAAATCAGGGTGTGGAAGCCAAAATCTATGCCGAACGTACCGGTTTAGGTCTGGATCGCTTGAATGAGTTGCTCAGTTCTTTGCGTGACAGAAAATTAATGGTCGATGATCAAGACCGGCTTTCATGTACCGAGCAGGGGCATATCTTTTTAAATTCGGTATTAGAAGAATTTCTTTAATTATTTAATTTCCCCATTGTTCTAAAAGAAACCCTAATAGGATTTTATTGGGGTTTTTTATTGCCTTAAATAAATACCTAAAGTCTGATTGACGCTTTCTTAAAGAGAAGTTTTCTGAGAATATTCAAAGATTAAATTAAATGAATATTATAATTTCTAGAGGGTGGGCAGGTGGATACATTATGGGCTTTTCAACAGATGGATTTAACCGATACCCGATTCTTTATTTTTGATAGTAAAAGTGATCATCTGGTTTATGAAGATCGGGACTTTAAAGAATATCATTGGGATCAGTCTAAATATAATCGAGTCAGGGAAGGGGATTTCTTTTTATATCGACGACCGCAAAAAGCCTCTGAAATTAAAAATCAATTCTATCTTTATGGTGCAGGCCGTATAGCCAAGATTATTGCACCTACTGCCATTCCTCAAAATCATCAAAAACGCCGAACCAAACCGGTCTTTGCGAAAGTGGTCGATGGTATGCGTTTTATAGATCCTATTCTGCAGTCCGATTTGGAAGATTTTCAATGGGCTTTTAAACCACGCGGAAATACTTGGGCACATTTTTTTCAACAATATGGCATGAATGAGATCACGGCAGATGATTTTTGGCGATTACTTAAATTAGCGGGAAGAGGAGAAAAACAGGACACTTTACTAGATACGCATTTGCGTCAAGAAATCCTTGATTATAGTGTTGAAGATCAATATGCAAGGGTAAAGGTTCGCGGTTCGCCACACCAGAAATTTGCTTTACAAGTTAAACTTAATTATCAATATCAATGTGCGATCTCAGGCATTAAGGCCAAAGCCTTTTTAGTGGCTTCTCATATCGTACCCTGGTCTGAAAATCAGGCACATCGAAAAAATCCGCGTAATGGAATTTGTTTATCTTCTTTATTGGATCAAGCTTTCGATCAGGGATTTATCACGTTGGATGAAGGGCTTAAAGTGTGTATCGCGAATCAGGCGAAGCAAGATGCGAGTTTATACGCCTATTTAAAACCCTATCACGGTAAGCGAATCGACGTACCAAAACGTTTTGCCCCTGATCCGGTATTTTTAGCCTGGCATAGAGCACACCGTTTTTTAGATCAACCTAATGATCTTTAAAAACTAGAGCGGTATGAGAAAATGATAGGCACAAAAAAAGCACTCTAAGAGTGCTTTTTTTCAATATCTTGCTTCTAAATTATAGAGCAACGATATTTACAGCTGTAGGGCCTTTTTGGCCTTGAGCTACGCTGAAAGAAACCTTTTGGCCTTCAACTAAAGTTTTGAAACCTGAACCAGTGATTTCGCTGAAGTGAGCAAAAACGTCTGGACCTGATTCTTGTTGAATGAAACCGAAACCTTTAGTTTCGTTGAACCATTTTACTGTACCGTTAACTGTATTAGACATAATATAACCTATTGAATCGTATGAATTTATAGCCAAAATTTCAGATGACTAACTGTAACTTTGAAAAATAAAAAGGATGGAGCTTTTTGATCTGTAATACGAAGGTTTATGACTAAAACTGCGATACTTAAAAGAAGACTAACCAAAACAAGAATTTTTCTAGTTGGGATTATCATACCGCTTATTTTGAGATATACAAGCGTTTTATTTGGCTAATTTATTAGGATGTTGAAAAATATAAAATTAAATTTGTATATTTTCTATCCAGAAAGGTTTTTTAAGTTGAAGAAGGACATCTACATCAATAAAAAGAGCGCCGAAGCGCCCTTTTCAAGTCAATTTACAGCTTAGTAATCGAAGCTAAAGTGTTCTGGCGCGAGTGCCGTCATGGTTTTAGACGGATTCACCATCGCTTCTGCATGACCTTGGGTACGTGGCAGGATACGTTCAAAGTAGAAATCAGCAGTTTTGATTTTTGCTTTATAGAACTCTGGTACTTCCGCACCATCGCCAGAAGCCAGTTTGGCTGAAGCGACTGCGGCTTGTTGTGCCCAGAAGTACGCCATCATCACATAACCGGAGAACATCAGGAAATCGACTGATGCAGAAGAAACGATGTCGCGGTCCTTACGTGCAGCCAGCATGATACGCACAGTTAGTGCATTCCACTGTGCACAGAGCTTGGTCAAATCCCAGGCAAAGCGGCGCATGTATTTATTGCGTGCATGCTGACCGCAGAATTTCAGGATTTCAGCAGTGTAATCACGAATCACTTTGCCTTTCGAGGTCAACAGCACTTTACGACCAATCAGATCCAGTGCCTGAACGCCTGTTGTGCCTTCATACAAGGTAGAAATACGTGAGTCACGTACGATCTGTTCCATGCCCCATTCTTTGATATAGCCGTGTCCACCGAAGACTTGCATACCGTGATTTGATGCCTCATAACCCATTTCGGTCAGGAAGCCTTTCAGGATTGGAGTATAGAACCCAAGATGGTCATCATGCTGTTCAAATGCTGCAGTATCGCCACGCAGCAAAGCATCATTCATGTTGTCGGCAATTTTTGCTGCATGATAAATCATGGCACGGCCACCTTCAGCAATGGCTTTTTGCGTCAATAGCATACGGCGGACATCAGCATGGTGAATGATCGCATCCGCTACTTTTTCCGGATCTTTTTTGCCAGACAGGGCGCGCATTGACATACGCTCTTTGGCATACGGTAAAGCACCCTGGAATGACAATTCAGCATGACAAATACCCTGAATCGCAGTACCAATACGCGCCGTGTTCATAAAGGTGAACATAGCGTGCAAGCCTTTATTCGGTTCGCCAATCAGGTAGCCAGTCGCATTGTCAAAATTCAGTACAGCCGTTGCTGAAGCGCGAATCCCCATTTTGTGTTCAATCGAACCGCAGTTCACTGGATTACGCTCGCCGATCCCGCCATCTGCAGCAGCAATAAATTTCGGTACGATAAACAGAGAAATCCCTTTGGTACCTTGCGGCGCATCTGGAAGGCGTGCCAGTACGATATGTACGATATTTTCAGTCAGGTCGTGCTCACCTGCGGAAATAAAGATTTTGGTGCCTGAAATGGCATAGCTGCCATCTTCTTTCGGCTCTGCTTTGGTCTTAACTTGACCCAAGTCAGTACCACATTGCGGCTCAGTCAGACACATGGTGCCCGCCCAAGTTCCTGCAACTAAGTGAGGCAGATACGTATTTTTCTGCTCATCGGTACCATATTGCATGATAGTGTTGATACAACCCACACTTAAACCCGGATACATCTGGAATGACCAGTTTGCAGTCCCCATCATTTCCGATTTGATCAGGTTTAAAGACATTGGCAGGTTTTGGCCACCAAATTCTTCAGGATAAGACAGACCTTGCCAGCCACCTTGTACGAACTGGTCGTAAGCTTCTCTAAAGCCTTTCGGTGTTTTTACTTCGCCATTTTCAAAATGACAGCCTTCTTCATCACCGCTTTGATTCAACGGCGACAGTACATTTTCACAGAAATCTGCAGCGCCTTCTAAGATCATATCTACCGTGTCGGCATCGGCATATTCACCATTCGACAAATTCTGGTAGTGCGCAGGGTAGTCAAGCACTTCATTCATAAGGAAGCGAATGTCGTGTAAAGGGGCTTTATATGCTGGCATGCGTTTAATCCTGATTGAAATTAGTTTTGGATTATCTGTATCGATTCTTTGATTATTCACATTCGGGATAAAAAAACATTGATGAATTCAGTGAATAAAAATGTCAGAAAAGCGAATCGATTTTTAAGGCTAATGAATGAAATCATCGAATTTCATCATTAGGTGTTTACATTACAGGAAGATTAAAAACTTGTTATATCAATGGAATTTAATGAGTTAAAAGGTGATTTGTCCAGTATATTTTTGTATGAATTGTGCTCGGATTCAGGTCGCAAAATAACTCATTCTAAAATGTCATTAAAACCAATTCATGGTTTTTCAGCTTATAAAAAGTAGTAGGAGGAGAGTAAAGGGTTGCAGTTGCAACCCGAACTGAACTCATTGGAGAGATAGGGGTTTTAAAGAAACTCTTTTAAATCCGGCTTGATACCATTCCAGATGTAAAAAGATTCAATTGCCTGACCGACCAGCATGCCAAAACCTTCAGATGTCGGTACACCGCGTACTTTGGCTTGATCGAGAAAGAAAGAAGGTTTGCCATAGGCCATTTCATAGGCCCGTTTAAACTGTAACGCCTCTGGTAAAACCAAAGCATCACCACTGAGGCTGGCAGAGGTGGCATTAATCACCAAATCAAATTCACCGGCTAAATTGTCTAGTGAAATCGCCTGTAATTCGACTTGAGGTACGGCATCCTGAAGATCAGCGACCAGTTGTTCCGCGCGTGCCAAGGTACGATTGGCGATTACGATTTTTTTCGCACCTGCTTGGGTGAGTGGATAAATCACACCACGCGTGGCACCGCCTGCTCCAATAATCAGAGTATTGGTATTTTCCAGTGGCCAGTCTAAGGCACGGATGGCTTCAACCAGTCCCTGACCATCGGTATTGTCGCCATGCAGGATGCCATTTTCCATCCATAGCGTATTCACTGCTTTGGCAATTTTGGCCCGTTCACTCACCACCTGACATTGGCCAAAAGCCTGCTCTTTGAAGGGGACAGTAACATTCAGGCCGCTACCGCCCTGGCCAAAGAATTCCTGAATGTTGGCTTCAAAGCCATCCAGTGGAGCCAAACGTTTACTATAATTCAGGTCGATCCCAGTTTTGGCTGCAAAGGCGTGGTGCAATTCTGGAGAACGTGATTGTTCAATCGGGTTACCAATCACGGCAAATTTTTTGCTCATTTCACAATGTCCATGTGCGGAAATGGCCATCAATATACGTGAAAAAGCGCAGGGACTAAAGCCTGCGCGATTTTAAATTGCTGCTAAGTTATCAGGGTTTTAGGAGCTGCAAATATCCATAATATGTTCCGCAAACATCAGCGCCATACTGAGAACAACCCCAAGCCCAGTCAGGATACTCACCAGAATAGCGGCGCCATCCAGAATCAGATTATGACTCAAAATTGCGGTACTCATCGCGCTGATGGCGAGAGCCAGAAAAAGCCAAAAGGCCAACACAGGTAGATTTAATTGAAGATTATGCATTGTTATTCTCACTAAACATCAAATGGAATATGATCGATGTAGCGATAGGGTGCCGCGATCAAATCAGGTATTTCTATGCAGCAGTATAGAGGATATATCTATTAAAACAGCCCTCTATTTGAGGGCCGTTTGTATCATTTCATTGCGTTGGATTTTAATTCTGTTAACCAGTTATGTGGTTTCAGGTAGTAATCTGTTAAACGTTTTTCCGGTGAGCCCTCATCCCATTCAGGGCGATATGACCATCCGGTAAGCGGGGGCAGGCTGACCAGAATCGATTCAATCCGGCCACCAGTCTGCAAGCCAAACAGGGTGCCACGGTCATAAACCAGATTGTATTCCACATAACGGCCGCGACGGTATAACTGAAACTCGCGTTGTGCTTCGGTATAAGGCTTATCCTGATTGCGCTGGAAAATCGGCAGAATGGCTTCTAGATATCCATTGCCTACAGCCTGCATATACTGGAAACAGGTTTCAAAATCCCATTGATTCAGGTCGTCAAAAAACAAGCCGCCAACGCCACGCTGTTCATCACGATGTTTCAGATAAAAATAATCATCACACCATTGTTTATGTTCAGGATAAACCTCTTCGCCGAATGGCGCACATAGATCATGCGCCGTTTGATGCCAAGACAGTACATCTTCATCATTCGGATAAAACGGGGTCAGGTCAAAACCGCCACCAAACCACCAAATCGGATCCTGACCTTCTTTTTCTGCGACAAATAAACGCACGTTGGCATGCGAAGTCGGTACATTCGGGTTTTTTGGATGGATGACCAGTGATACCCCCATTGCTTGCGCTTTGGCACCGGCAATATTGGGATGGCGTTCGGTCGCAGAAGCAGGTAGCTTGGAAATGTTGATGTGGGAGAACATTACCCCACCTTTTTCAATCACCGTACCATTTTGCAAAACACGTGAACGGCCACCACCACCTTCTGGACGCTCCCAGTCATCGATGATAAATTCGGCCGTACCGCCGCCAGCACGTTCCTGCTGTTCTAGTGCTGCACAAATCCGTGCCTGCAAGTCGAGGAGAAATTCACGAACGCGTTGAATATCCGTAGATGTAGGATGCTGCATCAGAGCCTCGTAAGAAAATAAAAAAACTAACGACATCAAAGCATAAAATCAGTCAAAGATTAAGGTCTATTTGGCAATGCAGTTGATCGGTCCAGACTTTAAATTTCAAGATTCATAAGCAGAATGCATCATTAAATCCGACTAAATGGCTAGGTTGAATTCTTCTTTCAAGCTCAGCACAATAACTCACAAGCGCTCATTAGCTTGAGCATTTCTCGATGGTAATAGGTGGGTGTCATGTCGGTACAGGTCAATTCCCTGATTCAAAAATACAATGTTCCCGGTCCGCGCTATACCAGTTATCCCACTGTTCCGTATTGGGAAGAGCAGAATTTCTCACTGGAACAATGGAAGCAAACGCTAAAAAAGTCTTTTGCAGAATCCAATCAAAACGAAGGCATTAGTCTGTATATCCATTTACCATTTTGCGAAAGCCTGTGTACCTTTTGTGGTTGCCATAAGAGAGTCACAAAAAAACATGAAATGGAACAGCCTTATATTCAGGCGGTATTAAAAGAATGGGATTTATATTGTGAGCTATTACAAGAAAAGCCCATCATTAAAGAGATTCATTTGGGCGGGGGGACGCCGACCTTTTTTTCAATGGCGCATCTCGCTCAACTGATTCAAGGCATTCTGGCCAAAGCTGACATAGCGCCTGTACATGAATTCAGTTTTGAAGGCCATCCTAACAATACCACACGTGAGCATTTGCAAGGATTGTATGATCTGGGTTTTCGTCGGGTCAGTTATGGGGTGCAGGATTATAATGAAACCGTGCAAAAGGCGATTCACCGGATTCAGCCTTATGAAAATGTTAAACAGGTGACCGAATGGGCACGTGAAATTGGCTATGAGTCAATTTCCCATGATCTGGTTTTTGGCCTGCCATTCCAAAGTCTGGAGGATGTTTTAAATACCATTGAGCAAACCAATTCACTCTTGCCGGATCGTCTGGCTTTATATAGTTATGCACATGTGCCCTGGATTAAAGGCAATGGTCAGCGTGGCTTTAAAGATGCTGATGTGCCCAAAGATGCAATCAAACGGGAATGTTATGAAGCGGGTAAAAAGAAGTTGCTCGCGCATGGTTATCATGAAATCGGCATGGATCATTTTGCCTTAGAAAAAGATGCGATGTACCAGTCCTTTCAAGCAGGAACATTACACCGCAATTTTATGGGGTACACCGCCTCTAAAACCCAGGTGATGATTGGGCTGGGCATTTCTTCGATCAGTGACAGCTGGTACAGCTTTGCGCAGAATGTGAAAACCATTGAAGAATATTATGAATGCCTGGCGCGCAATGAAATTCCAGTATTTAAAGGACATGTCTTAAATCAGGAAGATCTGATCATCCGGCAACATATTCTAAATTTGATGTGCAGCTTTAGCACCTCATGGGAAAATTCCGAGCTACGTTTTCCTCAAATTGATGAGGTTTTGGAACAGCTTGAGGAAATGGAACAGGATGGTTTGATTCAATTTTCAGACTCGTCAGTCACGATACTGGAGAAAGGGAAACCATTTGTACGCAATATTTGTATGGCTTTTGATTTACGTTTAAAGCAGCGGGTGCCAGAGAACCGGATTTTTTCCATGACGATTTAATCTTCCCCTAACTCCATTTTTAAGAAAAAGAGGGAAAGCCTCCCTGAGCAAGACTTAAGTATGGCTTTAAGTCGAAGCGCAAGAAAGGGAGGTTTGGAGGGATTAAGTTAAAATAAGGTGGGACGGGGGCTAAAAATATTAAAAATCATCCTTTTTATAAAGATGTGCCATGCGTTCGTGCTTGGTCTTGAGATATTGTTCATTAAAAGGGTTTAAACCCACAGTCAAAGGCACACGATCGATCACATTAATCCCCTGGGCTTTTAAAGCCTCAATTTTGGAAGGATTATTGGTCACGAGACGTACTGCTTTCACCTGTAAATGATCCAGCATGATGCTGCACATATCATACTGACGTGCATCTGCTGGCAGGTTCAGCATTAAATTGGCATCTACGGTGTCATGTCCCTGATCTTGCAGGGCATAAGCGCGAATTTTATTGGTCAGGCCAATGCCACGACCTTCCTGACGCAAATACAGAATGACTCCGCGGCCTAATTCATTGATCAGTTTTAAAGTCGCTTGCAATTGCGGGCCACAGTCGCATTTGAGTGAAGCAAAGGCATCACCGGTTAAACATTCAGAATGCACACGCACCACTACAGGCTCATCTGATACTTCTTCAAGTCCTTTGGAAAGTGCGACATGTTCTTCGCCAGTCTTAGGGTCTTGAAATACAGTAATTTTAAATTCACCATGAGCGGTAGGTAATCTTGACGTTGCGACAAATTCGATTGGCACAGCTGAACCCGTTAAATCCTGAAATTGGCTAAAGTATAGCGTAATGATTGAACATTGGTAGAATTGCAAAGTCGAAATTCTGCAATAGATTTTCTTTTTTGTAGAAAGCGAACGATAATAGTTGATAAATAGTAAGATTATTCAGGATAATCGTAGGCTGCAATTTTTTCACCCCGACGAGATCATTGTTTAATATTGCATCGCTAGAAGCGTAGCTGAATTGAAGCTGCTACAATTCAGCTATATGATCGGGTACTCCCCATTGACCTAGCTTTAGATTTGCCAGGCTTTAGAAGGCTTTGCCATAATATGCTGTATACAGAAATCCCAACTCAACGCCCTGTAACACCGTTGCTTGATGCGATCAATCATCCTGAGCAACTGCGTGCACTCGAGCAAAGCCAGCTAGAACAAGTGGCGGATGAGTTACGTCAATTCATTTTGTATGCTGCCGGGCAAAGTGGCGGACATTTTGGTGCCAACCTTGGTGTGATTGAGCTCACCGTGGCCTTACACTATTGCTTTAATACGCCACATGATCGCCTGATCTGGGATGTAGGTCATCAAGCCTATCCGCATAAAGTGTTGACTGGGCGTCGTGAACAGCTCACCACCATTCGTGCCAAAGACGGTCTGGCTGCATTTCCGGCTCGTGAAGAATCTGAATTTGATACCTTCGGGGTAGGGCATTCTTCGACGGCGATTTCTGCTGGTCTGGGCATGGCCTTGGCGCGCCGTTATCAAAACAAGCCATGTGAGGTGGTGTCGATTATTGGCGATGGCGCCATGACGGCAGGTATGGCCTTTGAAGCCTTGAATGATGCCGTGGCACACAGTGCTGATCTGATGGTGGTGCTGAACGACAATGATATGTCGATTTCTTGCAGTACCGGTGGTTTTGCCAAACATCTGGCTGCCATTTGGGAGCGTGGTGAATTCGTTAATGTTACCGAGCAGGGAGAGGCTTATGTACAGCCGCATCCAGAGTGGCTGTATAACTCACGTTTGCACAGTGCAGCGACCGATGCTGCAGATAACTTATTCCAAGCCATTGGCTTTGACTATTTTGGCCCGTACGATGGTCATGATGTCAAACAGCTGGTGCATGTCTTTAATGCGCTGAAAAAGCGTAAAGGCCCACGCCTGATTCATATCTATACCAAAAAAGGCAAGGGCTTTGCTCCGGCAGAATCCGATCAAATCAAATATCATGCGATTAGCAAAATCAATGCTGTTGCCGCCAGCAATACTGCACCGAAATATTCGGATGTATTTGGGCAATGGCTTTGCGATGAAGCGGCACAAGATGCCCGTTTGCTCGCAATCACACCTGCCATGTGCGAAGGCTCAGGCATGGTGAAATTTGCCAAAGAATATCCGGAGCGTTTTTTTGATGTAGCAATTGCTGAACAGCATGCAGTTACCTTGGCTGCCGGTATGGCTTGTGAAGGCTTGAAGCCAGTGGTTGCAATTTATTCGACTTTCCTGCAACGTGGTTATGATCAACTGGTACATGACGTGGCTTTGCAGAATCTGGATGTTACTTTCGGTATTGATCGTGCCGGTCTGGTCGGTGAAGATGGCCCGACCCATGCCGGTGCTTATGACTATGCCTATATGCGTACTATCCCGAATATCGTGATCATGGCGCCGAAAGACGAAAATGAATGCCGTCAAATGCTGCATACTGCGTATTTATATCCAGGACCGGCAGCGGTACGTTATCCACGTGGCAATGGACTGGGCGTTGAGATTCAGCAAAAGATGGTTGAGATTCCAATCGGTCAGGCAGAAATCGTGGCCAGCTTTAATGGGCAGTATGATGAATATATTTCTGTGCTGGCCTTTGGTAGCCGGGTACAGGCTGCAGTCGACGCTGCTGAAGCATTTGCCGTGAAACATGAGATTGGCGTGCGTGTGGTTAACATGCGTTTTGTCAAACCGTTAGATACTCAAATGCTCGATGATCTCGCTTTAAGCACCAGTCTGTTTGTCACGGTGGAAGAACATGCAGTGATGGGCGGTGCAGGTAGTGCCGTGAATGAATATCTGGCAGAAGCACAGATTGTCAAACCGATGTTGAATCTGGGTCTGGATGATACGTTTATGGCGCAAGCGACCCATGCACAGATGTTGCAGCAAGCGGGTCTGGATGCGCAAGGCATTGAAAAATCGATCAATCAGGCTTGGTCCAGCCTGGGGCAAAGCGTCTTGTCATAATATCTTAAAAATTTTAGACACATTTTTCCCAAAAAAGCCCTGATATTTGCTAAGATATCGGGGCTTTTATGCATTATTCTTTATCAGTGTCTTCAAATTTGTAGTGGGTGTTCAATGGAACCTATGGTGGTGATGGCTGCGCGTGCGGCTCAGTTAGTTGGTCAAGAGCTTTTAAAAGCGCATCAGAATCGTCATAAACTCGATCTACAAGTCGAAGAAAAAGGAATTGATGGTCCGGTAACGCGTGTAGATCGTTATTTGGAACAGTTGACCATCGATACCCTACGTAAAAGCTATAAAAATCACAGTTTCCTTGGTGAAGAGTTTGGCTATCAGGAAGGTAAAGGTCATGACGCCGATTGGTGTTGGGTGATCGATCCGCTAGATGGTACTTTAAACTTCATTAACGGTTTCCCGCATTTCTGTATCTCTATCGCAGTTCAGCACAAAGGCATTACTCAACACGGGGTGATTTATGACCCGGTGAAAGATGAGCTATTCTCTGCCAGTCGTGGTCGTGGTGCCATGATGAACCAGCGCCGTATTCGTGTGAATGTTAAAGACAGCCTGGAAAATACCTTTATGGCTGTTGGTCACGCTTATCGTGCCAAGCGTAATGGCGAAGTTGTGTCTTATGCCAAGAACCATTTTCAAACCCTGTTAAACGTAACTGAAGCTGGCGCGCAATATCGTCGTTCAGGTTCTGCAGCATTGGATTTAGCCTATGTTGCTGCAGGTCGTTTCGATGGTTATTTCGAACTTGGTTTAAAGCCTTGGGATATCGCAGCTGGCGAATTGATCGTAAAAGAAGCAGGCGGTACTGTAGTTGATGCACGTGGTGGTAGCGACTCTATGGAAAATGGTCAAGTTTTGGCTTGTTCAATGAAAATGCTTAAGCCTTTAATGCAAGCAGTTGTTCCTGCTTGGGGCGAAGCAGCAAAATAATCGGGTTTAGATGAATCAGATCTAATATTGAGAAAAGGCGTCCTTCGGGATGCCTTTTTTATGCACGGAAATTTAAGTCGCGAGAGACTGGTATAGGGGTATTGATGTTTGCTTGAATACTGGAAATATCAGGTGAATTGGCGAAAAGTGACTTTTTATACCGCCTGTTACATTTTTTATTATATTTTAAGTATTAGAAATATATAGATAAATTAAGAATAAGGGAAATTAGTTTTAAAACTTAATGACATTGTGGAATATTCTGCTATAATTCCGCCACGCACTTAATTTCTGTTCTTTACCTGAACACTATCTTCTAATCATTGTATGCGCGTGCTGTCCATAGAGAGGACATATCCTTCGCGCCCCAATCGCTTAAGCGATTCCTTCAGGTTTGCGGCCGTAATCATGCGTGCGTTATATCCACATCGTCGTTACTCGGATCGCTGCTGAATCCTAATATTTTCAGCATTATTTGCTGTGCCGCTTTTTGCCGATGTCCATAATTGTTATTTATTAAATGGAGCACCCACTTCAGGGTGAATACTCTCTATGAGCAAAACTTTTGCTGATTTTTCCCTCGACGAATCTCTAACCCAGGCTCTCGACGCTTTAGGCTTTACTACTCCTACTCCTGTACAAGAACAAGCGATTCCAGCTGCGCTTGAAGGCAAAGACCTTCTTGTGTCAAGCCAAACAGGTTCTGGTAAAACTGCTGCATTCTTACTGCCTACGTTAAATGCGTTGGCAAACCAAGATACATTAGTACCGTTTAAAGACCGTATGAAAGCGGTTACTCAACCGAATATTTTGGTGATTTCACCGACTCGTGAATTGGCACAACAGGTATGTCAAGACGCAATCGCATTTGTACGTCACATGAAAGGTGTTCGTATTGCGGCAATCATGGGCGGTATGCCTTTCGGTAAGCAAATTCAACAGTTAAAAGGCGCGCAAGTTGTTGTTGCAACTCCAGGTCGTCTACTTGACTTGGTGAATCGTCGTCAAATCAAATTGGATAAAGTTGACGCGTTAATCGTCGATGAAGCTGACCGTATGCTTGACCTGGGTTTCTCTGAAGACTTAGAAGCAATTGGTGAGTTGGCTGCAAACCGCAAACAGACTCTTATGTTCTCTGCGACTTTTGCACCACGTATCATTACACTTGCAGAACGCATGATGAATGACCCAATGCGTATTTCGATCGAAACTGGTCACTCTACAAATACTGATATTACTCAGACTTTGCATTGGACTGACGGTTTCGAGCACAAGAAAAAACTTCTTACTCATTGGTTGAACGAAGAAGACGTTGATCAAGCAGTTGTATTTGCGTCAACTCAAGAAGATACAGATATGTTGGCTGAAGAACTTGCTGAAGCAGGTCTATCAGTTGTAGCGCTTCACGGTGCTATGCCACAAACTGTTCGTAACCGTCGTTTACGTAGCATTCGTGAAGGTCGTGCGAAGATTCTGGTTGCAACTGACGTTGCAGCGCGTGGTCTTGACGTACCAACAATTTCACACGTAATCAACTTCGGTCTTCCAATGAAGAACGAAGACTATGTACACCGTATCGGTCGTACAGGTCGTGCGGGTCGTACTGGTAAAGCAATTACTTTGGCGACTTACCGTGAACGCGGTAAAATCCGTGCTTTGGAAGACTTCCTTGATGCGCGTCTAAACGTATCTGAAATTGAAGGTCTTGAGCCATCTCCACCTCCTGCACGTGGTAGCCGTGATGGCGCTGGTCGCGGTCGTGGCCGTGATGGCGGTCGTCGTGATGGCGGTCGTGGTGGTTTCGGTGGCGGTCGTCGTTTTGAAGGCGAAAGCAACTTCAAACGTCGTGAAGGCGGTGATGATCGTCCACGTCGTAGCTTCGATGACAAACCTCGTGGCGAACGTCCAGCATTTGGCGAAGATCGTCCACGTCGTGACTTTGGTGATCGTCCAGCTCCACGTCGTGAAGGCGGTTTCGGTGATCGTCCACAACGTTCGTTTGATGACCGTCCAAAGCGTGATTTCGGTGATCGTCCACAACGTTCGTTTGATGACCGTCCAAAGCGTGACTTCGGTGATCGTCCAGCTCCACGTCGTGAAGGTGGTTTTGGTGACCGTCCTCGCTCTAATGATGACAACCGTGGCAACCGTGTAGATTACAAACCAGCTCGTGAAGGCGGTTATGGTGATCGTCCAAAACGTGATTTTGGTGATCGTCCAGCTCCACGTCGTGAAGGTGGTTTCGGTGATCGTCCAGCGCGTTCATTCGGTGATGACCGTCCAAAGCGTGATTTCGGTGATCGTCCAGTACGTCGCAACTTTGATGACAAGCCACGTGGTGAACGTTCGTTCGGTGGTGAAAATCGTCCACGTCGTAAATTTAACGACTAATTCAGTCGCTAGATGAAGATAAAAAACCGGTAGAAATACCGGTTTTTTTTATGCATTGAGTTTTTTGCTTTTTAACGTAAAATGTCTACTAAATCATGTTTTGTCAGGGTTATGATAATTATTAATATGAAAAGCTTAACTCTTCGATCTCAATTGATAGAGGTGTATATGCCATATATCGCATTGACTTTGATTTTATGTAATATTATCTATTATTTATACAGTCTTTTTAATTAATCAATGTACCTGGCTCAAGCTTAAGTGCATATTTTTATTACAAAAAATACGAAATAATCCATTGTTGTCATTTTTTATGATATTAAACCACCTTTTTCAACTGCTAACATTTTGAACTTCGTTCCTTTATAGTATGCATGCTGAAAAAATGCAGGAATAAACTCAGCTATGAAAAATCAAACAGCGCGAGATACTCAATCTCTGATTGAAGTCAAGAATCTGAGCTTCAAGCGGGGTGAGCGCGTGATTTATGACGACGTGAGTTTAAGTATTCGTCGTGGGCAGATTACCGCCATTATGGGACCATCCGGTACTGGTAAAACCACTTTATTAAGGTTGATTGGTGGGCAGCTGGTTCCTGAGCACGGTCAGGTTTTACTGGACGGCAAAGATATTGCCACGATGTCACGTTCCGAACTTTTTTCAGCACGTGCACGGATGGGCATGCTGTTTCAGAGTGGTGCTTTGTTTACCGATATGAGCGTGTATGAAAATGTCGCATTTCCGATTCGGGCACATACCAAATTGCCGGAACATCTGATTAAGGAAATCGTGGCACTGAAGCTGGAATCAGTCGGTTTACGTGGTGCAGAACAGATGATGCCATCTGAACTATCCGGTGGTATGAACCGACGCGTGGCTTTGGCCCGTGCGATTGCGCTAGATCCTGAGCTGATCATGTACGATGAACCGTTTGCCGGACAAGATCCGATTGTGATGGGCGTTTTGACTCGTCTGATCCGTTCATTACGTGAAGCACTAGACTTGACCACGATTATTGTCTCGCATGATGTTGCAGAAACTTTATCGATTGCGGACTACATTTATGTGGTGGCAGAAGGCAAAATTCAGGGCGAGGGCACACCAGCAGAGCTGAAAGCGCATCCGTCTGCTTTTGTACAGCAATTCCTGACCGGTTCGGTAGAAGGTCCAGTGGATTATCAGTTTAGTCATCGGGCTTATTTAAGTGATGAGGTACGTTCATGAATGCAATTGCCGCATTAGGTAGACGCGTTATTGAACGTGTACAGGGCATTGGGGTCGCCACCCTGATGCTGTTGCAGATTTTATTTTCAATGCCGACCTGGCTTGGAGTAAAACTGTTTGTGTATCAGATGTATCGGGTCGGGGTCTTGTCCCTGCTGATTATTGTGGTGTCTGGCCTGTTTATTGGTGCTGTACTTGGCTTGCAGATGTTCAGTATTCTGTCGACTTTTGGCAGTGAATCCATGCTTGGCACAGCAGTTGCGCTGACCTTGCTCCGTGAACTGGCACCTGTGGTCGCCGCTTTGCTGTTTGCAGGACGTGCCGGTTCGGCCTTGACCGCAGAAATTGGTCTGATGAAAGCCACTGAACAGTTGTCCAGTATGGAAATGATCGGTGTAGATCCTTTAAAACGGGTGATTTCACCGCGTCTCTGGGCGGGGATTTTCAGCTTGCCCATGCTCTCGGTCATCTTCGCCGCAGTCGGTATTATGGGCGGTAAAATGGTCGGTGTCGATTTTCTGGGTGCCGATGAGGGTGCGTATTGGAGCGGCATGGAAAGCAGTGTGCAATTTTATAAAGATGTCTTGAATGGCACTATTATTAAAAGTTTTGTATTCGCATTAATTTGTACCTGGATTGCGGTATATCAAGGCTATGCCTGTGTACCAACATCGGAAGGTATTGCAACTTCTACAACCCGTACAGTCGTATATTCTTCACTGTGCGTTTTAGGCTTTGATTTTGTGTTGACTGCGGTCATGTTCGGAGGTGTTTAATGAAATCACGTACTAGTGAGCTGGCCGTTGGTGTTTTTGTTATTTTGTTTGGTATTGCCTTATTTTTCCTAGCAATGCGTGTCAGTGGTCTGGTCGGACACAATATTTCCGACAGCTATAAAATGACAGCGACTTTTGAAAATGTAAATGGGATTAAGCCGCGTGCCAAAGTGGCATTGAGTGGTGTGAAAGTGGGACAAGTGGATGACATTACCCTGGATCCAGTCACGCGTCTGGCGACCGTGCATATGACCCTGGATGGCTCATTGACCTCGTTTAATGCTGAACAGTTAAAGCAGGTTCAGCAGGAAGCGCTGGAAGAGTTACGTTATAGTTCTGACTATACTGCTGCTACCTCTGCGCAACAAAAAGACATGGAAAAACAACTGTTAGCTAACATGAAATCCATCACCAATATTGATGAGGATGCTTATATTATGGTAGCGACCAATGGGTTATTGGGTGAAAAATACCTGAAAATTATTCCAGGTGGTGGTCTGAACTATTTGCAGCGCGGTGATCAGATTGCCAATACCCAAGGCACCATGGAAATTGAAGATTTAGTGACGAAGTTCATTACTGGCGGTGCCGGTAAATCGTCGGATAGTCAAGAAACTGCCCCAGAACAGGCGACAGTTTCAGAATCGACTGATGCAGAACCTGCATTTGTTGAATAATAGATTGAGGAGATTTCAGTGAAGACTTTAGTAAAACAAACGCTTACAGCAAGCATTCTTTCCACAATGGTTGCTGGTACAGTGTTTGCTGCACCGTCTGAAGCACCACCTGCTTTTATTAAAAAAGTGGCAGATGGTTTGATTGAGCGCCTCAAAGCTGATAATGCAAAATTGCAGAACAATCCGGCGCTGGTCAAAGCGATTGTCCGCCAGAATTTGGATCCATACATTGATTCACAGTCTTTCACGCGTATTGTGATGGGGACTTATGCAACGAACCAGTATAGTACGGCTGCACAGCGCGCACAGTTTGAAAAGAATTTCCGTGAAACGCTCATTGAAAATTATGGTTCTGCATTTTCCAAGTTCAGCAATCAGACCTATAGCGTACGTCCATACAAGGCTAGCAATAGCAAAAATCCTGTTGTAACCATCGACTTTAATAATAAAGGCGAGAAAATTCCAGTGGCGTTCCAGCTGGTGGACAAAGGTTCACAATGGAAAATCCGCAACATCAACGTATCGGGTATCGATCTAGGTTTGCAATTCCGTAACCAGTTTGCTGCGACAGTAAAACGTAATGGCGGTAATATAGATAAAGCTATTGCTAACTTCAAACCGGATGCAGAAGCTGCAATCGACAAGAACAAGAAATAATCAGATAGGTGAGCCGTGATTGTATTCAAGGATCAGGAATTGCAGGTTTCAGGCAAGATTGACTATGCCAATGCGCAGGACTATTACCTAAATGGTCTGCGTGTGGTTCAGTCACAGAGCAAGTTTCCGCTTGTGGTTAATCTAGCTGGGCTTGAAAGTGGTAGTACTTTGGCTTTGGCAGTATTGGTGCGCTGGTTGCGCCAGACGCCTCAAGCGCAAGGACTACAGTTTAAAGCTGTCCCTGCTAAAATGATGAATATCATTCAGGCCTGTCATTTACAGGATGATTTACAGATCATTCAGTAAATAAAAAAGCACCGAAAGGTGCTTTTTTATTGCTTTTCCAATAAGCATGAATCAGATGAGGAGCGTTTCTTGCACTTCGCTTTAAAAGCAGTGCTTTAAAGCTCGCTCAAATCCACTTCTTCCATCTAAAGTAAATCAGTGGCCCAATTAAAAAGCCGATCAGAATAATGCTGACCATAATGAAGCTCATGGTGCCTTGTGCAAAAGGCAGGACTTCGGTATTCATTCCATAAATACTGGCGATCAGCATTGGAGGCGCAAGCATACTTGGCAGGATCGAGAATCGACGAATCGTATCGTTCTGTTCCGTGTTAATGAATCCGGACGTGGTATCGAGCAGGAAGCGCACTTTCTGAAACAGGAAGGCATCATGTTCAACCAGCGAGCGGACATCTTCACTGAGTTCTCGGATATCCGCATCATAAATATGACTGCCTAAGGCGCGTGGACGAGACAGGAAAGTCAGAACACGACGTAAATCGATCAGACAGAGCTGCGCTTTACCGAGCATATCTTCCAGTTGAGCTAGTCGGGTAATCATGTCATCCAGATCAAGAATCTGCTCACGATGGCGGTTATTCAACACTTCAGTTGAATATTTCTCTAAATCTTTATGTACATCTTCCAGAATATCGGCCAGCTCATCCAGTTTGGCTTCGAGCAGGCCCAATAAAATCCAGGTCGGATCTTTATAATCGATTTCATAATCATTGCGGCGCGCACGGGCACGGAAGGCACGAAAAGCCACCAGCTTTTCGCCACGCAAGGTAAAAAGACGGTCCTTATGCAGAATGAATGCTACGGTTTGTACCGTCGCCAGCATGCTGGATTCATCTTCGTTCTCGTTCTCGACCTGATAGTTTTTATTTTTGGTTAAAAAATAGGTACTGATATGCAAAATACCGTCATCATCACGGTAAAATCGGGCACTAGAGGAAATATCTTCCAGCGATTTTAAGGTCGGCAAGTTTTGCGCATAGGCATCTAGAATCCATTGCTGCTCTTCTTGTGAAGGTGCAATCAGATCAAGCCATACTAAATCTGGATGTAGGTCGAAATCACCGTTAATCGTGATATCTTCTAAGCTACCGCGCTCTGTGGCGTAAAAGGCTTCAAGCATGCTGTCTTTTCTCCCTGGCGCAGTATGTAAATTGGAATGGGTGTATTTTAGACAAGGAATTGAATAAAAACACTGATATTAAGCAGTTATTTTTGGAAAAAACGCGCTTGCAGCGATTTTGTACAATATAGCGTCAATTGGAGAGTGAAATGATGAATTCTATCGCAATTTTTTGTGGTTCAGCACTGGGCTCGGATCCTCTCTATGCCCAGATCGCCGAAAAGGTTGGCCAGACCTTGGCAGCAAGGCATCAGACGCTGGTCTATGGCGGTGGTCGTTCTGGCTTGATGGGGATTATCGCTGATAGTGCTTTGGCTGCTGGTGGCAAGGTGATTGGTGTAATTCCAAGACAGCTGGTCAATCGTGAACTGGCGCATCCGCATATTACCGAGCTATTTGTGGTCGATAATATGCATGAACGTAAAACCCGCATGTCGGAACTGGCACAGGGATTTATTGCCATTCCGGGTGGTGCTGGAACCCTGGAAGAAATTTTTGAACAATGGACCTGGGCACAGTTGGGAATTCATAAAAAGCCTTGTGCTTTTTTAAATGTAGATGGTTTTTACGATGATTTACTCAAATTTATCCATATGACGACTGAGAAAGGTTTTACCAAAGCGCGCTTTAGCGATGCTTTAATTGTGAGTGATAATCTGGATGATATTTTGCGCCAGTTTGAAAGTTATCAGCCGCCTGAAGCGAAATGGGGTATGGTCGATCAGACCGATCTTGTAAAATAAGCTGTTCACAGCATGATTTGTAGAAAATAAATGAAAGTGATTACGGTGGCTGCAGCCATTATTTTAAATGAAGCGCAGCAACTGCTGGTGGTTCGTAAAAAAGGGACGTCCTGCTTTATGCAGGTTGGTGGCAAGCTGGAGCCAAATGAAGCACCAGAAGCAACGATGTTGCGTGAAATTCAGGAAGAAATTGGCACACAGGCACAGATTCAGCAATTCATTGGGCGTTTTGAAACCCAGACGGCGAATGAACCAGATCATCAACTGGTGAGTTATGTCTATTGGGTAAGTCTGGATCAAGCACCAAAAATTGAAGCGGAAATTGCCGAAATGAAATGGGTCGATCTGGATGAAAAAGAGCTACGACTCGCACCCTTGACCACTGAAATTGTGATTCCTTGGGTGAAGTCGCAGTTACTCGCCCAAGCTTAAATTTTCAGATTTGAGCACCTGCCAGACAGGCTGCATAAACTTTTTGACAGCCCAGTTGTTCAAGTGTTTGGCTCAGTGCTCGAATCGAGCTGCCGGTCGTCACCACATCATCAATAATCAGCACCCGACGGTAACGCAGCTTGGAAATGGTACTGATCTGGAATTGTGATTGGATGTCTTCAATCCGCTCCAGCCGGCTTAGGCCCTTTTGCGAGTGTTGTTTCATTCGTCGAACAGGTTGCCAGATGGGTACATTCAACTGTTTTGCCACATGTTTGGCCAGCACTAGAGATTGATTATAACCGCGCTCAGCCAGACGCTCATTCGAGATCGGCATCGGTACTATCGCACTGACTTTAGGTAGGTCTAAACTTAACAGCACACCTGCCAGTAAATTTTGCAAATGCAGCTTCTGTTCATATTTAAACAGTTGAATCAGCCGGTCCATCGGGTAAGCATAGTCGCAGGCAATCTGGAACTGCATTTCCTGCCGTTGAATGGTTTGATGTGTCCAGGGTAATTGTCGCCAGCAATCTTCACAGACTGAATGAATGGACTGATGATCGGTCAGACAGAGCTGGCAGGGCTGTAAGCGGGTCAGCCAGGATTTTCCATGTTGCAGTAATTTAAACATAGGCATAGCGCGGTGCTTCCGGTAGCCAGCGTTGCAATAATGCTTCGGCTTGATCAGGATAATCCTTGAGCATCTGCTGGGCCACATAATGTGCCTGATTGAGCAGGTGATCATCACGTTCCAGTTTGGCCACACGGAAATTCATGTCGCCAGTCTGTTTGGTCCCGAGTAGTTCTCCCGGCCCACGCAACTCCAGATCTTTCTCGGCAATCATAAAACCATCATTGGTTTCGCGCATGATTCTTAAACGTTCCTGACCATTTTGCGAAAGTGGATGCTTATACAGCAGGGCACAGAAGCTGGCTTTGGCGCCACGACCGACCCGGCCACGTAGCTGATGCAATTGAGATAGACCTAGACGCTCGGCATTTTCAATCACCATAATGGAGGCATTGGGTACATCGACGCCGACTTCGATCACGGTGGTGGCAATCAGGAGCTGTAATTCATTATTTTTAAACTGCTGCATTACCGCCTGTTTTTCATCGGCTTTCATCTTGCCATGTACCAGTCCGATATTCAGCGCAGGAAAGCGCTCGCGAATTTCGGCAAAGGTCGCTTCTGCGGCCTGAGCATCCAGGGTTTCGGACTGTTCTACCAGTGTACACACCCAATATGCCTGCTTACCTTCAGCACAGTTGCTGGCAATCCGTTGCAAGACTTCTTCGCGTCGATCTAATGGAATGGTCACGGTCTGAATCGGGGTACGGCCCGGCGGCAGCTCGTCAATCACCGAGGTATCCAGATCACCATAGGCAGACATGGCCAGTGTGCGGGGAATCGGAGTCGCAGTCATCACCAGTTGATGCGGAGACATACCATCTAGCCCTTTATTTCTGAGTGCAAGGCGCTGATCCACACCAAAGCGGTGCTGTTCATCAATAATCACCAGACCCAGTTTGGCAAACTCGACATTTTCCTGAAACAGGGCATGCGTTCCGATCACCAGATGGGCGCTGCCATCCCGAATCACCTGTTCCGCTGTGGCGCGAGCTTTACCTTTTTGCTTGCCGGAAAGCCAGGCCACATTTAAGCCCAAAGGCTCAAACCAGCGTTTAAAATTCAGATAATGCTGCTCGGCCAGAATCTCGGTCGGTGCCATCAATGCAACTTGCCAGCCTTCCTCTAAGGCATGGCAAGCTGCGACACCAGCCACCAGGGTTTTACCCGCGCCGACATCGCCTTGCACCAGACGCAACATCGGTTTATTGCTTTTTAAATCCTGCACGATTTCTCTGGATACACGTTTTTGCGCACCGGTCATTTCAAAAGCCAGACTGGCTAAGAGCTGTTTGGCATAGGTCTGACTGGGCGCAAATGAAGGCGCTTCGACCTGCTGAATAAAAGCCCGACGTGTCAATAAACTGATCTGATGCGCTACCAGCTCTTCAAAGATCAGACGCTGCTGTGCAGGATGTGAGCCTTGTGCCAGCTGCAGCATATTGGCGTTGACAGGCGGGTGATGGATATATTCCAGCGCCTGTTTCAGCGCATAACCATTGCTAAATTTTGCTGGTAGCAATTCAGGCAGATGATCGCTGTATTGAGCCAAGGCCTGCTGAATATAATCCCGTATTTTTGGCTGGGTCAGGCCTTCAGTCGCAGGGTAAATCGCGGTGAGCTGGGTTTGAGGTAAAGGGGTGTCCTCAGTAATGACTTGCAGTTCGGGATGATACATTTCCAGACCGCGCGCACCGACCCGCACTTCACCAAAAATTCTTAAACGGTTACCCAGTTTGCAGCGGTCGGTAATGCCTTTATAAATATGATAAAAACGTAAAGTGACTTTGCCAAAATCATCATCCAGCAGCACAGCCATGGATTTGCGTTTGCCAGGTGGAAAATCCACACCTTTAACGATGCCTTCCAGCAGATAGCTGCGTCCCACGCTCAATTGATTCATAGGAATGATCGTGCTACGGTCTTCATAGTCACGTGGTAGATGAAAAAGCAAATCATCAGTATTGAAGATATTTAGTTTTTCGAGTAATGCAGCGGCGGCATTGCCAACGCCTTGTAACTGATGGACTGCAGCCATGTCCCCTCAACCAGATTTGTGATTCGGTGCTCAATGCATATTTTATTTATCGGTTATGGTAAAACATCCCGACGTGTGGCTAAACAACTATTTGAGCAAGGTCATCAAATTAGCACAATTAGCCAGAGTCCCAAAACAGATTCATTCGCAACTCATCTGATTCAGGATGTGCATCAACTGGATTTAACAGTAGTTACACCGATTGACTGGGTCTATGTATTACTTAGTCCAGAACAAAGTAGGGTTGAAGGCTATCAGCAAACCTATCTGGATTCTGTTCAGCCTATTGTGGCTGCCTTGAAACAGCATCCGGTGAAACGGATTGTGGTGGTGTCATCCACCCGGGTCTATGGGCAAGATACCGTTGGAATCGTAGATGACGAAACTAAAATTCACCCAATTGATACTCAGGGCAAAATCTTGCAGCAGATGGAGCAGGCTTATTTCGCTGCTTATCCTGAGCAATGTACGATCATTCGTCCGAGCGGCATTTACGGTACTTCAGTAATACGCCTGCAGAAAATGGCCGCCTCGATGACGAGTTATCCGAATCTGCACTGGTCCAACCGGATTCATATTGAAGATTTATCACGTTTCTTATCACAAATGATTCACGTGGAACATCCTGAAAAGTCTTATATTGTGACCAACAGCGATCCCAAATTATTACATGAAATATTGCAATGGTTTCAACAGCAGATGAGGATTCCTTTGCTTAAAGTTGAGAGCGGGCAGGTGACAGGTAAGAAACTTTATGCGACTCGAATGCAGAAAATGGGATTTGAGTTAGAGCATCCAGATTGTTATGAGGATTATTTGGAGTTGATGGAAAAATAATCTTTAGCCCCTTCTTTTAAAAGAGGAACATTCCTCCTTTTCTCGAAGGGGAGAGGGAGGATTAAATTCCCTCTCCTTTTAGGAGAGGGTTAGGGAGAGGTGGAGAATTTTTTGAACATTTTTCCTCATCTCCCTTGCGAAGCAGTGCTTTTCACCGCGGAGGGAGAAGGAGCTTAGGGGCTTAAATAATCTTACTTCTTTTTCCGCTTCGCACGCTTCTTAGCTTGCTCAGCTGCAACCGCATCCAAAGCCTCTTTCAATTCTTCGTCTGTAAAGTCGGTGATGTGATGCAACATCTGCAACTTCACTTCATCCAATACCAGATCTGCATACTGCGCCACATTGGTCAGCTGTTCATCAAAGACAATGGCATTGTCTTCATTGGTACACAGATAACCTTTTTGGGTTAAGACTTTAATAAAGCTCTGGAATAGGGCTTTGTCGAAGAACTCAGGTGAGTTGAACTCGTAAAGCACAGACAGGCGCTGCCCAACCAGATAACTCAGCTCTTCGACCTGACGGGTCGAAATATTGCCAGAACCACGCTGGGTAATCAGTGCCAAAGTCATGTAGTAACGTTCCAGACTTTGGGTTACTGGTGCAGCTAGAACTTCAAGCTGATGATGTGCTTCTGTATTTGGTGCAGGTGCAATCAGGTTTTCACCATCTTGTGTAATCAGTTTTGAGGCAATTAAGCTGTCAATATGCGCATTCACCTGATCCTGAATCTCATCTTCATGCCATTTTAAAAACAGTTCAGCTTTGAGGAATGGGTACAGGGTACTGCTGATATTCACGACATCATGACGGCGAATGGTACCGTTATGTTCAACTAGGGCTGCAATCAAAGATGGCAGCACAAAAGTGTGCACAATATTATTACGGAAATACGTCAGCAGAACTGCCTGATTATCTTCAATGGCAATGATATCGCCCAGTACATGCTTGACCCGCTTGATCAGTTTCAGCTTCATCGCATAGGCAATAATTTCCTTGCCAGAAAGTGGCGTCACCTGCATGCGCTCATCATAAGGCAAGGCAGCTAGCAAGGTGCGATAGGTATCTAGCTGCTTGATACAGATCTCTTCATCCAGCGTATGTTTTGGCGTAGCCAGCAAGATTAAAGACAATAACGATACTGGATTGATCACGACCGCACTGTTGATATTTTCCAGAATGGCCTGTGCCGAGCTATTCACTGCATCAGAAACGGCTTGTGGAATCGGATCATCATTCTTTTCGATCTTGATATGTTCTGCGCCATGCTGTTTCAGAATATCATCCAGAAACACTGGGTTACCGAAGTTCAGATGTACCTTGCCAAAAATGCGTTCAATCTTGCGCAGGGTTTTCAAAATTCCAAAAATAGACTCGGCTTCTTTCGGCTTGCCACTCATCTCACCGACATAAGTGCCACCTTCCATCAGGCGCTCATAGCCGATATAGGTCGGCAAAAATACGATCGGCTTAGATTTGCCACGTAAATGACCATGCACGGTCATTGCCAGCATCCCGGTTTTTGGCGGAAGCAAACGACCGGTACGTGAACGGCCACCTTCAATAAAGTATTCCAGCGGGGTATTACGTGACAGGACGCTATACAGATATTCTTTAAACACTGTGGTATAGAGCGCATTGCCGCGGAAGGTACGGCGAATAAAGAAGGCACCACCACCGCGTAAAATCTGACCGACAAAAGGCATATTCAGGTTATCGCCCGCAGCGATATACGGCACCATCAAGCCACGACGATAGATCACATAAGACAATAACAAATAGTCGATGTGACTGCGGTGACATGGGGTATAGACAATTTCATAATCCTTGGCCAGTTCCCGCACGGTACTGAAATTATGCACTTCCACACCATCATAAAGCTGGGTCCATAAGCGGGTCAGGGCCTTGTCGGCAAAACGTACGGTAGAATGAGAATAATCGGAAACGATTTCGTTCAAATAACCGATGGCACGACGTTCAGATTCCAGCATCGAGATTTTACTGCGGATACTGTCATTGCGAATGGCAGCCTGTACATCTGGTGATTTGATCAGGCCATGCATGACATTGCGGCGGTCGGACAGATCCGGCCCGAGAATCACTTCGCGCTGACCATCCAGATAATCATTTAAGCTGCTGACAATATAGGTGGCTGGCGCTGAATTTGGATGCGTCTCTTTGGCAAAGTTAATCAATGCACGTAAAGACTGCGGTTCATGGAACTCTAAATAAGACTGGCGGCCATGCAGGCCGATATTGACCAGTTGCTTGACCCTGCTTGGCGTAGACCAGGTATCGGTAAACAGCAGCTTAAACCAGGAATCTTCTTTCTCAGGTTCACGTCCCCAAAGTACTGTTACCGGTACCAGTTCGACATCCAGCTCAGGGTGCTGCTCCAGAATTTCAATCAGGCGTAACAGGCGTGGCGGGAAAGCATGCGGGGGTGAGCTCAGCAAATTATTTTCATCATGATGCTGTAAAAACAGTACTGATGCTTTTTCCTTACTGTTACCGAGTTGCATTGGATCAAGTGCAGCCGGCAATTTTAAGCGGCGCGTTTCTGCATCGACAACCAGTGCATTACTACGTGAATGGTTCTGTAAAACGTAGCAGACCAGTTTCTGCGATTCTGCTGCAGTCTGATCAGATTCAGGCGCTGTCACTTCACTTGGTACTTCCCCAAGAACATGAGGGGTAACCACAAGATCAAGTAACTTACTTGAAAGCTTGCGATACATTTGACCAAAGCCATTCTTGGACATAGCTGCTCCTAATTTTACTGACCAAAACCACAGGACTTCTGAGGGGATTTATTTTGCGGGTTTCTAAAGCGAAACAATATATCTTTTTTTAACAACTTCAACAGAAGTGCTTCAATTTTAGCGTGAAAGCAGGTGCTTTTCCTAGTCACTTATGACATCAGTATGACAGAACAGTCATGCAAACTTTAGAGTTTCGGTCTGATTTTGTGGCAGAATATTCCAGATCAATTATTTAGATCCGTTTTTCCATTTTGGGATATCTCCAATATTAGATAGGTTGCTTATGAATGCCTTAACACAGGAACTGGTCGAGCTGCTCAGCTTAGAAAAGTTAGAAGAAAACATTTTCCGGGGAATCAGCCGGAATTTGGTGGGCAAGCGCGTGTTCGGTGGGCAGGTTTTAGGGCAGGCACTACGCGCTGCGTCTTATACCACAGACCGTCCGGCACATTCATTACATGCCTATTTTTTGTTTGGCGGGGATGTCAACGCACCGATTATTTATGAAGTAGATCGTATTCGTGATGGCAAGAGCTTTGTCAGCCGTCAGGTGCGCGCCATTCAGCATGGTCGTACCATTTTCATGTGTATGGTGTCTTTCGCGCATCAGGAAGAGGGTCTGAATTACCAGATTTCAGAACCTGAATATCCGCCGGCAGAAAGCCTGAAAAATGAAGCGGAACTGATCAAGCAGATTATTGAATTTATTCCGGAAAATGTCCGTGCATCTTTCACTCGTGATCGTCATGTGGAAATTCGCCCGGTCAATCCGCAAAATCCATTCCAGCCTCAACCTGAAGCACCGTCTTATGCGCACTATATCCGTACGCATGACCGTATTGCTGCAGAAGTCGATCAGATCTCTTTGCATCAGGCCATTGCTGCTTTCTATTCCGACTTTACCTTGATGACCACGGCGCTTCGTCCACATGGTCTGAGTTATATTTCGCCAAGCTTGCAATGTGCCAGTATTGACCATGCCATGTACTTCCATAAACCATTCCGTGCGGATGAATGGATGCTTTACGATATGGATGCCACCCAGAGCGCCAGTTCGCGCGGCCTGAATTTTGGCCGGATGTGGCAGAACGGCGAGCTGGTCTGCAGTACCTCTCAGGAAGGTCTGATCCGCTTACGTGAAATCGAAACACAATAAGTTTGTAGTCTGTCAAAAAGCCGAATCCTAGATTGGGTTTTTTGTTTTTAAGCCGGATGAAAAAGGCCATTTGATGCCATGCTTCAACCATGCGTTTATAAAATATTACTCGATTCTATAGACACTGCATGGCATAGTGCGGCTTAAGATCAATATTAAAAATGCATGAAAAGATGAGCTTAAATACGCAAATTTTAATTGCCGCCGTATTGGGGGTGCTGTTTGGATTTCTATTGACGATATTTCCGCAGACCTCATTTTTTGATATCAGCTTATATGGCATCGGCATCGTCAGCAGTATTTTTATTGGCTTGTTAAAAATGCTGTTAGTGCCGCTGATTTTTAGCTCGATCGTGGTCGGCGTATCCAATCTGCAGGCGGGTGGGCAGCTAAGCCGCACCTGGAAAATCACCCTGATGTGCTGTGTGACCACCACCACCTTGGCGCTCATTTTAGGTCTGGCGTGTGCGCATTTGTTTGATGTCGGTAAGGGTGTTGATGTGCTGATGTTCCAGGATGCCATGGCGCAACATCAAACACCAGATACCCTGACACCTTCATCTTTCTTTACCAATTTTATTCAGAATACCCTGATCAATCCGTTTAAAGCTTTTGCCGATGGCAATGTCTTGGCGGTGGTAGTCTTTGCCTTATTTGTTGGTGTGGCACTGGTGGCAGGTGGGGATAAGTTTCGTACTGTGCGCAAGCTGAGTCACCAGTTTTTCGAAATCATGATGTTGATGATTGGCTGGGTGATGAAACTGGCACCGCTTGGTATTTTTGCCTTATTGGCTAAATTAATTGCCACTGAAGATGTTTCAGTCCTCAGTCGTCTGGCTGAATTCGCTGCGGTAGTCACCGGTACGACGATTTTTCATGGCATCGTGGTTTTGCCTTTATTGCTGTGGATTTTCGGCAAGATGGATCCGGTCACGTTCTTTAAAGGCACACGTGCTGCCTTGATTACTGCCTTTGCCACCAGTTCCAGTTCGGCCACCATGCCCTTGTCAATGAAATGCGCGCAGGAAAATTTAGGGGTACGTCCACATACTGCAGGCTTTGTGATTCCACTTGGTACACAGTTGAATATGGATGGTACGGCGCTGTATGAAGCAGCTGCAGCTCTGTTTATTGCCAATTTAATGGGGCTGGATCTGAGTCTGGGGCAGCAACTGGTGGTCTGTGCAACTGCGATGATTGCATCCTTAGGTGCACCGGGAATTCCGAGTGCCGGTATGGTGACCATGATTATGGTCTTGCAATCGGTTGGTTTACCTGCCGAGGCGATTGCCATTCTTTTACCGATCGACCGTTTACTGGATACCGTACGTACAGTGGTGAATGTTCAGGGAGATATGATGATCAGCGTGGTGGTGGACCGGCATACGCGTGAACCCGATCTTCAAGCTACAGATAGCTAAAACATTTAAAAAAATAAAAAAAAAGCAGGTATTTGACCTGCTTTTTTATTTGTACGTTGAGTTTTAATAAATCAAGAATGATCACAGATCATTTAGGTGACATGGTCTTAATCCGCTGAACGCTTATTCTGATTTAGCTCATCTGCCGCTTTAAGCTCGGATTGATCCTGCTCAAGCAATTCCAGCGGTTCTTCAGCTTCATTTAAATCATGAGTCGATACTTCAGCATGCTCAGAATCAGCTTCACTAAGCTCGAGCTCTTCAAGCGGTTCATCAGATTCATTCAAATCATGCGCTGATGCTTCCGGAATGCTGTCCAGATCATATTCAGATGCTTGATCTAAGGTAAAGTTCAAACGGCCACCCATGACGCTGGCCAGTTCTTCTAAACCTTGTTTGTTCATGGAGGAAAACAGTTGAATCGAGAAATCCAGCTTCATCTTTTTCAATGCCGCTTTGACTTCCTGCAAGGCTTTGGATGCAGGACCACGGTTTAGTTTGTCAGATTTGGTCAATAACACATGCACGAACAACTGGCGGGAATAAGCCCATTCCAGCATCATTACATCAAAGTGTTGCAGGGGATGACGGATATCCATCAACAATACCAGGCCTTGCAAGCTTTGACGGTGAATCAGGTAATTTTCCAGTTCTTTTTGCCAGACCAGTTTCATTTTTTCAGGCACAGCCGCATAACCATAACCGGGTAAGTCGACCAGACGCTGATCCGGATTGCCCAGGCTGAAAAAGTTGATCATCTGGGTACGGCCAGGTTTTTTCGATGCACGTGCCAACTGTTTCTGGTTGGTCAGGGCATTAATCGCACTAGACTTACCCGCATTCGAGCGGCCGGCAAAAGCAATTTCATAGCCTGTATCTTCTACACAAAGATTGAGTTTGGGTGCACTCATTAAAAATTCGGCTTTGCGTAGCCAGTTGAGTGCGCGCACAGAATATTCAGTAATGGCAGAATCGACTTTTTTCTCGTAGCTGATCTTTTGCTTAGGCGCATGGGCTGTCTTACTGTTTTTGGATTTTCCTCTGCTGTGGTGCATAACTCAACTTCAATAAATGATCTACAATGAAACATTATAAAGGAAGTCGCACAGTCAAGCGAACTTTGCCGCAAGAATAAGTCACAAGACCTGACCCTGAAGACTTTAAAGATTAATCAGGCCGATCGGAGAATTTGTACTGAAACGCGCATTTCGTGGCCTAATCACATCTTTAAGCACATATTGGTCCAGACTGCTATAAAACTGTTCCACCGCATCATCTAAAATACCTTTTAAACCACAGGTCGGACGTAATACGCAGGGTGGGCTATTGCATTCCACTACATTGCTGTCGCGTTGCAGCATCCGCACAATCTGTCCCAGCTGGAGGTTCAGGCTGGCCGGATTTAAACGTATGCCGCCACCTTTACCACGTGTGGTAATCAGCCACTCCTGTTTCGCCATAAAATGCACGATTTTCATGGCATGATTTTGTGAAACCTGTAATCGCTCGGCAAGTTCTGCAATGGTATAGGGGAGATCACGTGGCTGTGCGACATACATCAGAATCCGAAGCGCATAGTCAGTGAATTTATTGAGTTGCATAACGTCAACAGCTAGAAAATGAAAGAATTGAATGTTAAAAGCTCCACGAATGGAGCTTTTAATCAGAATCTGATGCTAGTCTAAACCGTTTTTGCAATTAAAGCTTGAGCGGGGCAGACACTTCAACTACATCACCAACTTTGTAGTGGTCGATCAGTGTCTGTGCAACCGAGAATGCGGTTGGATTTTCTTCCGCTTTCACAGTAATTTGATATTGCTCGTTTTGAGCCTGATCAAAGCTAAACTGTTGTGGTTGACGAATGTGCTGTTCAGGCACCTGTACACGTACTGAAATATGTTCACCGGCTTCAGCACTTGCAATCGCTGCACCATCTTTAGCTTTAAGTGTAAAGATTTTACCTGCGTCGGTATCATTGACTGCTGCTACTTCAAATTCGCGCCAGCCCGCCCAGCCACCATTTTCAGAAGCTAGGGTGGCATATTTAGATTTTTCCACACCAATCAAAATATCTGCCAGTTGCATATACGCTTCTTTCCAGGCTGCAATCAGGTCTGAGTCCATGGGTACATCTAAAACTTCGCTGATCGAGTGCAACAGATTCTCACCGACAATCGCATATTGATCCGGTTGAATATCCAGGCTGACATGTTTAGTGGTAATGCGTTCGATGGCTTTGGCCAAAACGCCCGGATTGGTAATGTTTTCGGCATAGGCAAGTACTGCGGCAGCCAAGGCACGTGGTTGACGGCCAGTACTTTGATGATCCATGTTGAAGGTGTTTTTCAACTCTGGATGGTTTTTCAGCATGCGGTTATAGAAATACGTGGTAAGTGCTACGCCGTTTTCACGTAAAACAGGAACAGTCGCTTGTACAAGTTCAATATGTTGTGGAGTCATGAGAGCCGTCTACAGGTGTTTTTTAAAAGATGTATTTAAATTACATCTTTTAAAATGGCTTTACAATAGCGCATAGTCATAAAACCATAAAAAAATTACGGGATATAAAAATATCCCATAAAAAGTGTGATGATGATCGGAAAAGGAGGGGGATTATTTGCGGCCAAACAGCGAACCCAGTAAGCCGCGCACAATTTTCTGCCCAGTACTCCCGCCCAGGCTACGGGCAGCACTTTTGGCAAAGGTGCCGACAATATCCTGAGTCAGTTTTTCTCGTTGCTTGGCTGCGCGTTCAGCTTCTTTTTGCTGTTCTCGTGCCAGACGTTCCTGTTCTTTAATTTGCTGCTTGGCAAGAGCTTCCTGTTCCTTGCTTTGCTGTTTGGCAAGTTCGGCGGCCTGAGCCTGTTGCTGGCGTTCTGCGACCTTGTTTTGCAGCATTTCATGGGCGCTATCCCGATCGACTGGCTGCTCATAAATACCGGCGACAATACTTTGCTGCATGAGAGCCTTGCGTTCTTCAAGCGAGATCGGTGTAAAGGATGAATGCGGCGGCATGACCCAGCCACGCTCTACTATTTGCGGAATGCCTTTTTCATCCAGGCAGCTAATTAGGGCTTCACCGACAGCAAGTTCGGTAATCACCTGATCGACTTTAAATTCAGGATTGGCTCGGAAAGTCTCTGCTGCGGTTTTCACTGCTTTTTGATCTTTGGGAGTGAAAGCCCGCAAAGCATGTTGAACCCGATTGCCGAGCTGGCCTAAGACACTTTCAGGTAAGTCCAACGGATTTTGCGTGACAAAATAAATCCCTACACCTTTCGAGCGAATTAGACGCACCACCTGCTCAATTTTTTCTTGCAGGGCAGGGCTGGCATTATCAAATAAGAGATGGGCTTCATCAAAGAAAAACACCAGTTTAGGTTTGTCCAGATCGCCGACTTCGGGAAGCTGTTCAAACAGCTCGGAGAGCATCCAGAGTAAGAACGTGGCATATAGCTTAGGCGTATTCATCAGCTTGTCAGCCGCCAACAAATTGATATTGCCACGTCCTTGACTATCCGTCTGCAAAAAGTCCATCAGATCCAGCGCCGGCTCGCCAAAAAACTGGTCACCGCCTTGGTCAGCCAGTGCTAACAAATTACGTTGAATCGCACCGAGACTGGCGGGTGAAAGATTGCCATATTCAGCTTTAAAGTCAGCCGCATGCTCAGAGACATAACTCAGCATCGCTTTCAGATCTTTAAAGTCGATCAGCAATAAACCCTGATCATCGGCAATCCGAAACACGGCAGATAAAACGCCTTCCTGGGTGTCATTCAGATTCAGTATTTGCGCCAGCAGCAGCGGGCCAATTTCAGAAATGGTAGTGCGAATCGGATGACCCTGTTCGCCAAATAAATCCCAAAACACCACTGGTGAGGCTGCAAAAGGAATGGACTCGATATTGAGACTTTTAATCCGTTCATCAAACTTGGGGCTGCTTTCACCTGCTTTGGCCAGGCTGGACACATCGCCTTTGGCATCGGCGAGGAATACAGGTACACCAATTCGAGAAAAGCTCTCCGCCAATACTTTTAAAGTCACAGTCTTTCCGGTACCAGTGGCACCTGCAATCAAGCCATGTCGATTGGCAAGTTGGGAATGCAGCACAATATCCTGTGTGGTATCCGCAGTTTTTTTAGCAATAACAATTGGTCTACCCATAGCTTTTCCTGTTATTTATTATTCGTTTTTAAGTTTTTTCATTTGTTCTAGTGCATGCTGAATATCTTGAATCAAATCTTCCGGATATTCCAGTCCAATACAGAAACGAACCAGCAAGCCGTCTTTTAAGTGTGAATGTTCCAGCACACGCATGTCTTTTAAGTTATATAGCATGACCAGACTGACAGGGCCACCCCAACTAAAGCCAAGCTTAAACAGTTTTAAGCTATCACAGAAATTCCGGATATCCTGCATTACGTATGTGCTGTCAAAGATCACGCTGACCAGGCCGGCACTATCACCTTGCTTGCAAATTTCTTTCCAGTACTGATGGCCTGCGCTGTCCGGGTCAGCAGGATGCAGCACCTGTACAAACTCGGCTTGCTGTTGAAGCCATGTCATTAATGCCAGTGCACTTTTCGACTGATGTTCATAGCGAAGTTGCATCGAAGCCAGACTGCGTTGTATCTGTGCCACATCATCACCAGAAACACTAATGCCCTGAATGGCATGTGCGCGGAACAGTTTGTGATGCAGGGCCTTATCTCGCGTAACCACCGAGCCCATCAGAATATCACCTCCGCCGCTTGGATATTTGGTCAGTGCATGTACCGTCATATCTACACTTAAATGCTCTTCACTAAAATCAAAGGCATCAAAAGCCAGACCTGCGCCCCAGGTATTATCCAGCGCAGTAAGAATATTGTGTGCCTGAGCTTTTTTCACTAAACCAGCCAGATCCGGAAATTCCAAGGTGACTGAGCCAGCAGCCTCGAGCCAGATCAGTTTGGCTTTATCTGTAGGCTGAAATGTATCAAGCTCTATGGGATTGTAGACCTTAACCGTAATTCCATAACGCTTTTCCAGATTGCGTAAATGTTCCATGTTTGGACCATAGATATTGTCAGCCACCCAAACCTCATCTCCTTGGCTTAAAAAGCAAGAATTCACGAGATTAATCGCGGATAAACCACTCGGTGCGAGCAGGTGATATAAACCACCTTCGAGCTGTGCGATGTTATCGCCCAGCGTAAAGGTCGTAGGCGTGCCATGCGTGCCATAACTATAGTCATAGTCATCGGTCCAATGGCGATTAAACAGGGCATCGGTATCGTTAAAGATAATCGTCGATGCACGATAGAGGGGAGGCTGAATGGTAGAAATCGCTTGAGGAGCCTTTCGTGGTGCATGAATGAGCGCTGTTTGAGGATTTTTTTTCACGTGAATGCTCTCAAATGTAATCAAATATTACTCTAGCTTAAGAGAATCTGTGACTCACTGCCAGTTACGTTGTGAATTGTTTAAAAACAACAAGTCTTATAAAAAGTTGGCTTCATTTTTGCAAAACCTAAATCTATATAGCTAAAAAAATAGGTTGAGGAGCATGAAGTCGTATTTAAAAGTGCATTATTTTCAGCATATTGCTGGTGAAGGTTTTGGTAGTTGTTATGAATTTTTAAAGCAGCATCAGGCGCACATTACAGCGACTGAATTTTTTGCTTTACCCGTGGATCGACCGCTGGAGATCGAGGCGCTGCCTGCAGTGGAAGAGGTGGATTTGCTGATCATTATGGGGGGAACCATGAGTGTGAATGATGAAGCAAATTTCCCTTGGTTAAAAATAGAAAAACGCTGGTTGCGTCGCTATCTTTCGCATGGCAAACCGGCAATTGGCCTGTGTCTGGGTGGGCAGTTAATTGCAAATGCTTTGGGTGCAGGTGTTAGTCGCAATCCAGAACAGGAATTGGGGTGGACCACGGTGCACAGAGTGGCGAATCTACCAGAGACGTGTTTTAGCCTGCCGGAGCAGTTTAATATTCTGCAATGGCACAATGAAACATTTGAATTGCCTAAAGGGGCAGTCCATCTGGCAGAAAATGAAGCCTGTCGTAATCAGATGTACCAGTTGGGTAGAAATGTATTGGGCTTCCAGTTTCATCCGGAAATTACCCCAGAAACACTCGAATTGTTTTTAGAAAATGAAGGAGAGCTTGCACAATTTTCAGGAAAATATGTGCAAAATTTATTTGAATTAAAAAAAACCACGAAGCAAAAATTTATTGAAGGAAATCAGATATTAAATCGTGCTATAGAATATGTTTTGGCAAAAACTGCCTAATATTTACACAATAAACTATTGTTTTAAGTCATAAATTGAAAACTTGGATAAAACCATAAAAGAGATTTGCTTATGCATTAAACAATGGCTATAATAAGCGACCCTTCAATAGGAAGGGGGTTAACTGCGAATAAAGTAGTTAACTATCGTTACAGTCGTGGCATCGATCATGACCTTAGTGATATTTCACTGCTCTTGACACTTGCCCACATAAAGTGGGGTGAGATGCGTCAAGAGTGATTCTTTATATATTTGGCTTGGAGTTTACTGGTATGTCTAACCAGAGAATTCGTATCCGTCTTAAGTCTTTTGATCATCGCCTGATTGATCAATCAGCTCAAGAAATCGTAGAAACCGCAAAACGTACTGGCGCACAAGTGTGTGGTCCAATTCCAATGCCAACACGCATTGAACGTTTTAACGTTTTAACATCACCACACGTAAACAAAGACGCGCGTGACCAGTACGAAATCCGTACTTACAAGCGTTTGATCGACATCGTTCAACCTACAGACAAAACTGTAGATGCATTGATGAAGTTAGATCTTGCAGCTGGTGTTGATGTTCAGATCGCATTGGGTTAAGGCTTTCGGGTTAATTAACACTCTAAGTTAATTAGGCCGCTTTTTTAGAGGTTTATGCACATGGCTATTGGTTTAGTCGGTCGCAAGTGCGGTATGACACGTATCTTTACAGATGCTGGTGTTTCTGTGCCTGTTACAGTGATTGAGGTTGATCCTAACCGCATCACTCAAATCAAAACGCTTGAAACTGATGGTTATCAAGCGATTCAAATCACTACTGGTGAACGTCGCGAATCTCGCGTAACTAACGCTCAGAAAGGCCACTTCGCGAAAGCGGGTGTTGCAGCTGGTCGTCTAGTTCAAGAATTCCGTGCTACAGAAGCTGATCTTGAAGGTCGTGAAGTTGGTGGTACGCTTACCGTTGAATTGTTCCAAGTTGGTCAAGTTGTTGACGTAACTGGTCAATCTAAAGGTAAAGGTTTCCAAGGTGGTGTTAAGCGTTGGAACTTCCGTACGCAAGATGCAACTCACGGTAACTCAGTTTCTCACCGTGTTTTAGGTTCTACTGGTCAAAACCAGACTCCTGGTCGCGTATTCAAAGGCAAAAAAATGGCTGGCCATTTAGGTGCTGAACGCGTAACTACACAGGGTCTTGAGATCGTTGCTATCGACACAGAACGTTCAGTTCTAGTTGTTAAAGGCGCGGTTCCTGGTGCTACTGGTGGCGACGTAATCGTTCGTCCTACGATCAAGGCCTGAGGGGAAATAACGTGAATTTAAATACTGTTTCCGGCTCTGCTGTTGAATTATCAGAAGTTGCGTTCGGTCGTGAATTTAATGAAGCTCTTGTTCACCAAGTGGTTACAGCTTATTTAGCTGGTGGCCGTCAAGGTTCAAAAGCTCAGAAATCACGTGCAGACGTTTCTGGTGGTGGTCGCAAGCCATTCCGTCAAAAAGGTACTGGCCGCGCTCGTGCTGGTTCTATTCGTAGCCCAATCTGGGTTGGCGGTGGTAAAACTTTTGCTGCTCGTCCACAAGACTGGTCTCAAAAAGTAAACCGTAAAATGTACCGCGGTGCTATGCAATGCATCCTAGCTGAACTTGTTCGTCAAGATCGCCTAGTTTTAGTTGAAGAGTTTGCTGTTGCAGCTCCAAAAACTAAAGAATTGCTTGCAAAACTTAACGACTTGAATGCGACTCGCGCATTGATCGTTACTGATGCTGTTGATGAGAACCTGTATCTTGCTGCGCGCAACATTCCACACGTTGATGTGGTTGATGCTGCTGCAATCGATCCGGTTAGCTTGATTGCGTTCGACAAAGTTGTTATGTCTGTAGCTGCTGCTAAGAAAATTGAGGTAGAACTCGGATGAACAACGAACGTATCTATCAAGTCCTGCAAGGACCTGTATTCTCAGAAAAAGCACAAGTTTTAGGTGAAACTGCTGGTGTTCAAGTGTTTAAAGTTGCATTAAATGCAAACAAGCTTGAAATCAAAAAAGCAGTGGAACAACTCTTTGGTGTGGAAGTTGTTAAAGTTAACACGACTATCACTAAAGGTAAGTCTAAACGCTTTGGTAAAACATTAGGACGTCGTTCTGATGTTAAAAAAGCATACGTCACCCTGAAAGCTGGCCAAGATGTTGAAATGGCTGACTTGGGCGATACCGCTGAAAGCACAGCGGAATAAGGACGAGAATTATGCCTATTCAAAAATGTAAGCCAACGTCTCCAGGACGTCGCTTTGTAGAGAAAGTGGTTCACGATCACCTTCACAAAGGCGCACCATACTCTCCGTTGGTTGAAGCTAAAAAACGTACTGGCGGCCGTAATAACAACGGTCACATCACGACTCGTCACGTTGGTGGCGGTCACAAGCAGCACTACCGTCTAGTTGACTTTAAACGTAACAAAGATGGTATTCCTGCAACTGTAGAGCGTATCGAATACGATCCTAACCGTACTGCACACATTGCACTTGTATTGTATGCTGACGGTGAGCGTCGTTATATCATCGCTCCTAAAGGCCTTCGCGCTGGCGATAAAGTACAGTCTGGTAACGATGCTCCAATTCGTCCAGGTAACTGCTTGCCGCTTCGCAACATGCCTATCGGTTCTACTCTTCACAACATCGAACTTAAAATCGGTAAAGGCGCGCAGTTAGCTCGTTCAGCTGGTACTTCAGTTCAGCTGTTGGGTCGTGACGGTTCTTACGCTATCGTTCGTCTGCGTTCAGGCGAGATGCGTAAAATTCACGTTGAATGCCGTGCTGTGTTAGGTGAAGTATCTAACTCAGAAAGCAACCTTCGTTCACTAGGTAAAGCTGGTGCATCACGCTGGCGTGGTGTTCGTCCTACCGTTCGTGGTATGGCGATGAACCCAGTTGACCATCCACATGGTGGTGGTGAAGGGCGTAACAAAGGTATTCAACCTGTAAGCCCATGGGGTCAAAAAGCTAAAGGGTACAAGACACGTACCAATAAGCGTACGACTAAGATGATTATTCGCGACCGTCGCGTTAAGTAACAAGTAAAGGAATCTGACAATGCCTCGTTCTCTGAAAAAAGGCCCATTCGTCGATGCGCACTTGTTCGCTAAGGTTGAAGCGGCTATCGCGGCTAATAACCGTAAGCCGATCAAAACTTGGTCGCGTCGTTCGATGATCCTCCCGGATTTTGTTGGTTTAACAATTTCTGTACACAATGGCCGTAACCACGTTCCTGTGATCATTTCTGAGCACATGGTTGGTCACAAGCTTGGTGAATTTGCACCAACTCGTACCTATCGCGGTCACGGTGTTGACAAGAAATCTAAACGTTAATGGGTGCTATGATGGAAGTAACTGCTAAATTACGCGGTGCCGCTATCTCGGCACAAAAAGCTCGTTTGGTTGCAGATCTTATCCGCGGCAAATCTGTTGCGCACGCTCTTAACATCCTTAACTTCAGCAACAAAAAAGCTGCAGTTCTAGTTAAGAAAGCGTTGGAATCTGCGATTGCAAACGCTGAACACAATAACAGTTTAGATGTAGACGACCTTAAAGTTTCTACGATCTACGTTGATGAAGGCATGAGCCTGAAACGTATTATGCCACGTGCTAAAGGCCGTGCAGATCGTATTACTAAGCGTACTTGTCACATCACCGTTAAGGTAGGGGTTTGATATGGGTCAGAAGGTTCATCCAATCGGTATCCGCCTAGGTGTTGTGAAACGTCATAACGCTAACTGGTATGCGAATCCGAAACAATACGCTGAATACTTGCTTAAAGATCTTCAAGTTCGTGAGTTTTTGATCAAAAAACTTAAAAACGCGATGATCAGCAATATTCTTATCGAACGCCCTACAGGCGCTGCTAAAGTAACTATTAGCACTGCTCGTCCAGGTATCGTAATCGGTAAAAAAGGCGAAGATATTGAGAAACTACAACGCGAATTGACATCTATCATGGGTGTTCCTGCGCAAGTAAGTATCAATGAAATTGATCGTCCAGACTTAGACGCGCGTCTAGTTGCTGAAGCTATCGCTTCTCAATTAGAAAAACGTGTAATGTTCCGTCGTGCTATGAAGCGTGCGGTACAAAACACAATGCGTGCTGGTGCTAAAGGTATCAAAGTAGAAGTTTCAGGCCGTTTAGGTGGTGCTGAGATTGCTCGTACTGAGTGGTATCGTGAAGGTCGTGTACCTCTACATACGCTTCGTGCAGATATCGACTATGCGACTATGCGTGCTGAGACTACTTACGGTACGATCGGTGTTAAAGTTTGGATCTTCCGTGGTGAGATCTTGGGCGGCATGAAACAAGTCATGAACCCAGTTCCAGCAGAAGAGCGTCCAGCTAAACGCGGTCGTGGTCGTGGTGAAGGTCAAGAGCGTCGTGGTCGTCGCAATGATCGTTCTGCTGAAAAAGGAGAATAATCCATGTTGCAACCTAAGCGTACTAAATTCCGTAAAGTGCAGAAAGGCCGTAACACTGGTCTAGCACACCGCGGTAGCACAGTATCTTTCGGTACTATTGCACTTAAATCAGTTGAACGTGGTCAAATGACTGCGCGTCAAATTGAAGCAGCGCGTCGTACAATTAGCCGTCGTATTAAGCGTGGTGGTAAGATCTTTATCCGTGTATTCCCGGACAAGCCGATTACTTCTAAGCCTCTTGAAGTGCGTATGGGTAAAGGTAAAGGTTCTGTGGAATATTGGGTTTGCCAAATCAAACCAGGTAAAGTCTTGTACGAAATTGATGGTGTTAACGAAGAATTGGCTCGCGAAGCGTTTACGCTTGCAGCAGCTAAGCTTCCGTTTAAAACCGCTATCGTGACTCGGACGGTAATGTAATGAAAACTAAAGATCTACGTGAAAAGTCGGTAGAAGAGTTGACAGCTTTGCTTGATGAGCAACAGCTTAACCAATTCCGTCTTCGTATGGCGAAAGCAACTGGTCAATTGGGTAAATCGCATGAAGTTGCACTTACTCGTCAGACTATTGCTCGTATTAAGACCCTCCTTACCGAAAAACAGGGGAACGGACAATGAGTGATAAAACAGTCCGCACGTTAACTGGCAAAGTTGTAAGCGACAAGATGGATAAATCTATCGTTGTTCTTATTGAACGCCAAGTTCAACACCCGTTGTATGGCAAATTAATCCGCCGTTCAACAAAATTACATGCTCATGATGAGAACAACACAGCGAAAGCTGGTGATGTTGTAACCATTAAAGAAAGCCGCCCAATTTCTAAAACTAAGTCTTGGACTCTAGTTGAAGTTGTTGAAGCAGCTGCTGAGTAATTAACGTTCTTGTTGCATCATCGGTCAATTTCGAGTACTCTTTGAGCCTTTCGAAATTTCGACCGGTGTTGCTCGGTTTTGGAGTAGGGCAATGATTCAGACCGAAACTATGCTCGACGTAGCAGACAACAGTGGTGCACGCCGCGTACAATGTATTAAAGTACTTGGTGGCTCGCATCGTCGTTATGCTTCTGTTGGCGACATTATTAAAGTTACTGTAAAAGAAGCAATTCCACGCGCACGTGTTAAAAAAGGTGACGTGATGAATGCGGTTGTGGTTCGTACAAAATTCGGTATCCGTCGTGCAGACGGTTCAGTGATTCGTTTCGACGATAACGCTGCTGTTATTTTGAACAACAACAAAGCGCCGATTGCAACTCGTATTTTCGGACCAGTGACTCGTGAACTTCGTACTGAACAGTTCATGAAAATTATTTCATTGGCTCCTGAAGTTCTATAAGAGGCGATCATGGCTAAGATTAAAAAAGGCGATCAAGTAATTGTGATCGCAGGTAAAGAAAAAGGCAAACAGGGTACTGTTCTGTCTGTTTCTAATGACCGTGTTAAGGTTGAAGGCCTTAACTTGGTGAAGAAGCATCAGAAGCCGAACCGTGCTACAGGCGCTGAAGGTAGCGTTGTAACTCAGGAAGCTTCGCTTCATATTTCAAACGTGGCAGTTTTTAATGCTACAACCCAAAAGGCTGACCGTGTTGGTTACCAAGTGATTGATGGCGTGAAAACTCGCGTATTCAAATCAAATGGTGAATCAGTGGCGGTAGCGAAGTAATAGGTTGATATAGGCCATGGCCAGACTTAAAACACGTTACAACGACGAACTTAAAGCTCAATTACAAGAAGTATTGGGCGTTAAGAATGTGATGGAGATTCCTCGCATCACTAAAATCACGATCAATATGGGTGTTGGCGCAGCTGCTGCCGACAAAAAACTCCTTGATGGTGCTCTTTCAGATATGCAAGCTATCGCTGGTCAAAAACCAGTACTTACGTTAGCTCGTAAATCAATCGCTGGTTTTAAAATCCGTGATGGTTGGCCGATCGGTTGTAAAGTTACTTTACGCGGCGAACGTATGTACGAATTCTTGGACCGTTTGATCTCGATTGCGATCCCTCGTATCCGTGACTTCCGTGGTTTCTCTGCGAAATCATTCGACGGTCGTGGTAACTACTCAATGGGTCTTAAGGAACAAATCATGTTCCCTGAAATCGATTTTGACAAGATTGATCGTATTCGTGGTATGGATATTACCATTACTACGACTGCTCGCACCGATGACGAAGGCCGTGCGCTTATGCGTGCATTCGGCTTCCCGTTCAAATAAGAGGTCGATATGGCTAAGAAAGGTATGATTAATCGCGAATTGAAACGCGAAGCTACTGTTGCTAAATACGCTGCAAAACGTGCTGAATTAAAAGCTGTTATTGCAAACGTAAATGCATCAGACGAAGAACGTTTCGAAGCGATGATGAAATTACAAGCATTACCACGTAATGCATCTCCAGTACGTCTACGTAACCGTTGTGGTTTAACTGGTCGTCCTCATGGTTACTTCCGTAAGTTCGGTTTAAGCCGTAACAAATTACGTGAAACAGTAATGCAAGGTGATGTACCTGGCGTTGTTAAGGCAAGCTGGTAAGGAGCACTATAGATGAGTATGCAAGATACCGTTGCCGACATGCTAACACGTGTTCGTAACGCACAAATGGCAAAGAAACAAACTGTTTCTATGCCTAATTCTAAGTTGAAGGTAGCAATTGCTAACTTACTTCAACAAGAAGGTTATATTTCAAACGTAGAAGTTGCGGATGCTGAAGGCAAACCAACTCTTACTTTGACTTTAAAGTATTTCGAAGGCAAACCAGTTATCGAAACTGTGAAGCGCGTAAGCCGTCCAGGTCTACGTCAGTATCGCGGTAAAGATGCACTTCCTAGCGTTAAGCAAGGTTTAGGTATTGCAATTGTTTCTACAAGCAAAGGCATCATGACTGATCGCGCTGCACGTGCTGCAGGCGTTGGTGGTGAAGTTATTGCTTTTGTTTCTTAATAGGTGATTCCTCATGTCTCGTGTGGCTAAAGCCCCAGTAACTGTACCTAACGGTGTAACAGTTACTCAGAACGGCCGGCAGGTCGAAGTGAAAGGCACTAAAGGTACATTGTCTTTCAACCTGCATGCGCTGGTCGAGCTTAAACAGGAAGACGGTATTCTAGCTATTGCTCCAGTACAAGAGTCGAAAGACGCTTGGATGCAAGCTGGTACTGCTCGCGCTGTGCTTAACAACCTTGTAAAAGGTGTTAGCGAAGGTTTCGAACGTAAGTTACAGCTTATCGGTGTTGGTTATAAAGCTGCGGTTAAAGGTGACGTTGTTCATCTTAACCTTGGTTTCTCTCATCCGATCGATTATGCACTTCCTGCAGGTGTAACTGCTGAAACTCCAACTGCAACTGAAATCATTCTTAAATCTGCTGATAAAGCAGCTTTAGGACAGGTTGCTGCAGATATCCGTGGTTACCGTCCACCAGAGCCATATAAAGGCAAAGGTGTTCGTTATTCTGACGAAGTTGTACTTCGTAAAGAAGCTAAGAAGAAATAAGGCGCGAGGTTCTTATGAACGAAAAGAAACAATCCCGTTTGCGTCGTGCGAAAAGCACACGCTTGCACATCCGTGCATTGGGTGCGACTCGTTTGTGTGTAAACCGCACTCCGCGTCACATCTATGCTCAAGTTATCTCTGCAGATGGTGGCAAAGTATTAGCGCAAGCTTCTACTTTAGACGCTACTCTACGTGCGGGTACAACTGGTAACGTTGAAGCAGCTCAAAAAGTAGGTGCTTTAATCGCAGAACGCGCTAAAGCAGCTGGTGTTACTAAAGTTGCATTTGACCGTTCTGGTTTTAAATATCATGGTCGTATCAAAGCCTTGGCTGATGCTGCTCGTGAAAACGGCTTGGAGTTCTAATCATGGCTAAAGTTGAACAAAACGAAGGTCTTGTTGAAAAGCTGGTTGCCGTTGATCGTGTAGCCAAAGTTGTTAAGGGTGGTCGTATCTTCTCTTTTACAGCATTAACTGTTGTGGGTGATGGTAATGGTCGCGTAGGTTTTGGTCGTGGTAAAGCACGTGAAGTTCCAGCTGCTATCTCTAAAGCACTTGAAGCTGCTCGTCGCAATATGATTACTGTTGACCTTGTTGATGGTACGTTACAGCACCCAATTCATGCACGTCACGGCGCTAGCCGCGTATTCATGCAGCCTGCCTCTGAAGGTACAGGTGTAATTGCTGGTGGCGCTATGCGTGCAGTTCTAGAAGCTGTAGGCGTACGTAACGTGTTGACTAAATGCCGTGGTTCTACTAACGCTGCTAACGTAGTAAACGCAACTTTCAATGGTTTGCGTGATATGACTACTCCTGAAAAGGTTGCTGCGAAACGTGGTCTTTCAGTAGAACAAATTCAAGGGTAATCAATCATGAAAACGATTAAAGTTACCCAGACTAAATCTGCATCGCACCGCTTGAAAAATCACAAGCTTAGCCTGCAAGGTTTAGGTCTGCGTCGTATTGGTCATACTGTAGAAGTGTTAGACACACCTTCTAACCGTGGTATGATCAACCAAGTCTACTATATGGTTAGTGTAGAGGAATAAGCCATGACTCTGCGTTTAAATACAATTGCACCTGCAGAAGGTGCTAAACGTGACAACCTTCGTTTAGGCCGTGGTATCGGTTCTGGCGTTGGTAAGACCGGTGGCCGTGGTGTCAAAGGTCAAAACTCACGTAAGAGCGGTGGTACTCGTCCAGGTTTTGAAGGCGGTCAAACAGCACTTTATCGTCGTTTACCTAAATTCGGCTTCACTAGCCAATTGGCTTTGAAAACTGCTGAAGTACGTTTATCTGAGCTTGCTAAAGTTGAAGGCGACATCGTGTCTCTTGAAACTTTAAAAGCTGCGAACGTTGTACGTAAAGACATGATCCGTGCTCGTATCGTACTTTCTGGTGAAATTACTCGTGCATTCACTGTTCAAGGTGTTGCATTGACTAAAGGCGCTAAAGCTGCTGTTGAAGCTGCTGGCGGCAAAGTCGAGGAGTAATCCCCAGTGTCTATGACTCCTAGTTCTTCAGGTCATGTCAACATGATGAAAGGCCAACCATTTCATGTGAAATACCGTGAAATTATTCGTCGAATGATGTTTCTCATTGGTGCGTTGTTGGTGTTTCGACTAGGAGCGCATATTCCAGTACCAGGCATCAATAATGCTGCGTTAGAAAACTTGTTTAATGCAAACCAAGGTACCATCCTTGGTTTGTTTAACATGTTCTCTGGTGGTGCATTAGAACGAATGTCTATTCTTGCTCTCGGGATCATGCCCTACATCTCTGCATCGATTATCGTGCAGTTGATGTCAACTGTGGTTCCTTCGCTGGAAGCTTTAAAGAAAGAAGGCGAGCAAGGCAAACGTAAAATTAATCAATACACACGACAAGGTACATTATTCTTAGCGCTGGTACAGGCGGTAGGTATGTGTGCAGGCCTGATCAGTCAGGGGATTACCCTGAATACTGGTTTGGCTTTTTATGTTCCTGCAGTAACCTCACTGGTTGCGGGGACCATGTTCTTGATGTGGTTGGGTGAACAGATTACCGAGCGTGGGGTGGGGAATGGTATTTCCATGATCATCTTCGCGGGTATTGTTGCCGGATTGCCTAATCTGATTATGCAATCTTTCTCCTCTGTAGATAATGGCCAGACCAGCCTGATTGGCTTGGTAATTTTTGGTTTGTTGTCTCTGGGTGTTTTGGCAGCGATCGTGTTTATCGAGAAAGCGCAGCGTCGTATTCCGGTAAACTATGCTCAAAAACAACAAGGTCGTCGTGTATTTACTGCACAGCAGACACATTTGCCATTAAAAATTAATATGGCGGGTGTGATTCCAGCAATTTTTGCCAGTTCATTGCTTTTGTTCCCTGCGAGCTTAGGTCAGTGGGTGGGTAGTGCAGATCCAAATGCTGGATTTATTAAGCGTAGCCTGCAAGATGTAGCATTGGTATTGTCGCCTGGTCAGCCGTTGTATTTGGTGCTCTTTGGTGCGTTAATTATCTTTTTCTGTTACTTCTATACAGCACTGGTATTTAGTCCTAAAGAAGTGTCAGAGAACTTGAAACGCAGCGGAGCTTACGTGCCTGGTATACGTCCAGGTGAGCAAACTGCTCGTTACTTAGATCATATTCTCAATCGTTTGACCTTTATTGGCGCGATTTACATCACCGTCATTTGTTTGATGCCGATGGTATTGCAAAGTTCATTTGGTATTCCATTCTATTTGGGTGGTACCTCTTTGCTGATTGTTGTGGTGGTAGTGATGGACTTTATGGCTCAGCTGCAATCACACCTCACTTCGCACCAATACGATAATCAAACGTTAATGAGAAAAACGACTGCTCATCCTAAGGGATAAGCGCACTTGAGGTTTCATCATGAAAGTACAAGCTTCTGTTAAGAAAATTTGTGGTAGCTGTAAAGTTATCCGTCGTAATGGGGTTATCCGCGTAATTTGTAGCGCAGAACCTCGTCATAAGCAGCGTCAAGGTTAATCTGATTAAGACCTGTTGATTTCTGTAGGCGAATTAGGTTATTATCCGCCCCTCAAGATTTTTGTGGGGCGGTTGATTATCTACTGCCTTTTTGGAGAAAATTGAATGGCTCGTATTGCCGGTGTAAACATTCCGGATAACAAGCACGCTGTTATCTCTCTAACGTATATCTTTGGTATTGGTCGCCATACTTCAAAAGCTATCTTAGCTGCTGCTGGTATTGCTCCAACTACTAAGATCCGTGAATTAGATGACGCTCAGCTTGATGCGATTCGTGCAGAAGTTGCTAAGGTTCCGACCGAAGGTGATTTACGTCGCGAAATTTCCATGAACATTAAACGTTTAATGGATTTAGGCTGCTACCGCGGTCTTCGTCATCGTCGCAGCTTGCCTGTCCGCGGTCAACGCACCAAAACTAACGCTCGTACCCGTAAAGGTCCGCGCAAACCTATTAAGAAATAAGATTTCTGGAAGCTAAAAGATGGCTAAAGATACTCGCGCACGCAAGAAGGTCACTCGTACCGTCTCTGAAGGTGTCGCACACATTCACGCTTCTTTTAATAACACCATTGTGACTATTACCGATCGTCAAGGTAATGCACTGGCTTGGGCCACTTCAGGTGGACAAGGCTTCCGTGGATCACGTAAATCAACTCCGTTCGCTGCTCAGGTAGCTGCTGAAGTTGCTGGTAAAGCTGCTTTAGACTACGGTTTGAAAAACTTGGACGTCCTTGTAAAAGGTCCTGGTCCTGGTCGTGAATCTGCGGTTCGTGCTTTAGGTGCAGTGGGTTATAAAATTAACAGCATTACCGATGTGACGCCAATCCCGCACAACGGTTGCCGTCCACCTAAAAAACGTCGCGTGTAAGGAGAAACATTCATGGCTCGTTATATTGGTCCAAAATGCAAACTCTCTCGTCGCGAAGGGACAGACCTGCAACTTAAATCAGGCGTTAAACCGTTTGATGTTAAGACAAAAAAACATGCGAAAGTTCCTGGCCAACACGGCGGGGCTCGTGGTGGTAAACAATCTGAGTACTCACTACAATTACGTGAAAAACAAAAAGTACGTCGCATGTACGGTGTTTTAGAGCGTCAATTTAGTAACTACTATAAAGAAGCTGCTCGTGTTAAAGGCGCAACTGGTGAAAACCTGTTGAAGCTACTTGAAAGCCGTCTTGATAACGTTGTTTATCGTATGGGTTTCGGTTCTACTCGCGCAGAAGCTCGTCAGTTAGTATCTCACCGTAGCATCACTTTGAATGGCCGTCGTGTTAACATTGCGTCTATCCAAGTTAAAGCGGGTGATGTGATCGCAGTTCACGAAGGCGCTAAGCAACAATTACGTATCAAAAACGCAATTGAATTAGCTACTCAACGTGGCATGCCTTCTTGGATGGAAATCGACCATTCTAAATTAGAAGGTACGTTCAAAGCTGCACCGGATCGTTCTGATTTACCTGCTGAAATCAACGAAAGCTTGATTGTAGAATTGTATTCTAAATAATCCTTGAGGAAGCAATATGACGCGTACTGCAAATGAGTTTCTAACTCCGCAAGCGATCAAGGTCGAAGCGGCAAGCGGGACCTCGGCAAAAGTTATTCTAGAACCATTAGAGCGTGGCTTTGGTCATACTCTTGGTAATGCTTTACGTCGCATCCTTCTTTCTTCTCTACCTGGCGCAGCTGTGGTAGAAGTTGAGATTGAAGGGGTCGAGCACGAGTACAGTACTTTGGAAGGCTTGCAGCAGGACATCGTCGAGCTCTTGCTGAACCTAAAAGGATTGTCGATTAAGCTGTTCGATCAAAATGAAGCTTATTTAACATTAGAGAAACAAGGTGCAGGCGACGTAACTGCGGCTGACCTTCGTTTACCTCATAATGTTGAAGTGGTTAACCCTGAACATTTGATCGGTACTTTAAGTGCCTCAGGCTCATTGAAAATGCGTCTGAAAGTGGCTCAAGGTCGTGGCTACGAGACTTCTGATTCACGCTTCCCTGAAGGCGAAACTCGCCCAGTGGGTCGCTTGCAGTTAGATGCGTCTTACAGCCCAATCAAACGTGTTTCATACACCGTGGAAAACGCGCGTGTAGAACAACGTACTGACCTTGATAAACTGATCATTGATCTTGAAACTAACGGTACTGTAGATCCTGAAGAAGCGATCCGCAAAGCTGCAACTATTTTGCAGCAACAAATTGCGATCTTCGTTGACCTTCAGAAAGATCAAGCACCTGTTGCTCAAGAGCCTCGTGAAGAAGTTGACCCAATCTTGCTTCGCCCAGTAGATGATCTAGAGCTAACTGTTCGTTCTGCTAACTGTTTGAAAGCAGAAAACATTTACTACATTGGTGATCTTGTACAGCGTACCGAAGTTGAGTTGCTTAAAACTCCTAACTTGGGTAAAAAATCGCTTACTGAGATCAAAGATGTTCTGGCTTCTAAAGGCTTACAACTCGGCATGCGTTTAGAGAACTGGCCACCGGCTAGTCTCCGTATGGACGATCGTTTCGCCTATCGTAGCCGTTAATTAAGTAGGACTATCACCATGCGTCATCGTAATAGTGGTGTGAAATTAGGCCGTACAAGCAGTCATCGTAAAGCGATGTTCCAAAACATGGCTAACTCTTTGTTCGAGCACGAGTTGATCAAAACAACTGTGCCTAAAGCAAAAGAGTTACGTCGTGTAGCTGAGCCTTTAATCACTTTAGCTAAAAACGATACAGTAGCAAACCGTCGTTTGGCGTTTGCTCGTACTCGTTCAGCAGCAACTGTTGGTAAATTATTTACCGTTCTTGGCCCTCGTTACAAAGAGCGTAACGGCGGTTATCTACGTGTTCTTAAAGCGGGCTTCCGTGCAGGTGATGCTGCACCGATGGCTTACGTTGAGCTAGTAGATCGCGAAGTTAACTAATTTCGTGAAGAATAACGCAAGTTGTTCGAAAAGGTCGGTTGAATAAACCGGCCTTTTTTAATGCCTGTATATTTTAATTTAAAGTGATTGAGTTTCAGATAACTGATCTGGCCTCAAAAGATAAAAAATAGTGGCTTTTTAATGAACTTGACATTGTGTATTGTCAGTTTTGTGATTTAATAAAAACAGATAGCATCGCTTAGGTAAAAGAACAACATGGAAAAGCAGGTAGATATTTTAATTGTGGGTGCGGGGATCTCGGGGATTGGTCTGGCAGCGCATCTTTCTAAATATTGTCCACAACGCTCTTTTGAGATTATTGAACGCCGCGAAAGTATTGGCGGAACTTGGGACCTGTTTAAATATCCGGGAATCCGTTCTGATTCGGATATGTCGACTTTTGGTTTTAATTTCAAACCCTGGAAGAAAGAAAGCGTGCTTGCCGATGGCGCATCCATCAAAAATTATCTAGCTGAAGTGGTGGATGAGTTTAAGCTACAGTCGAAAATCCATTTTCAGCATCGGGTCTTAAGTGCCAATTATGATTCTACAACCTGCAAATGGTCAGTAGAGATCGAGGATGCATACGGTAAGAAGCAGATCTGGATCGCCAACTTTGTACTGGGTTGTACCGGTTATTATAATTATGATCAGGGTTTTCAGCCGGAGTTTCCAAATCAAACTGCATTCAAAGGTGAGTTTATTCATCCACAACATTGGCCGGAAAATTTAAACTATAAAGGCAAAAAGGTCGTGATTATTGGCAGTGGTGCCACTGCGATTACTTTGGTTCCTGCGATGGTTAAAGGCGGAGCAGGACATGTCACCATGTTGCAACGTTCCCCAACTTATATTGCTTCTGTGCCCTCGGTCGATTTTATTTATTCAAAAATGCGTAAATATCTGCCTGAGGAGGTCGCCTATAAGCTGACACGTGCGCGTAATATCGGCATGCAGCGCGGGATTTATGCTTTGGCACAGAAACAGCCAAAATTATTAAAGTCGCTTTTGCTTAAATCGGTGCAACTCCAGCTGAAAGGTAAAGTGGATATGAAGCACTTTACCCCGAATTATGAACCTTGGGATCAGCGTCTCTGTGTGGTGCCAGATGGGGATCTGTTTGAAATTTTACGTGAAGGGCAGGCATCGGTTGCAACGGATCAGATAGAAACCTTGACCGAAACTGGAATTCAGCTGAAATCAGGTCAACATCTGGATGCTGATATTATTGTTTCTGCAACGGGTCTGAATATTCAAATCCTCGGCGGGATTCAGGCGACGATGGATGGTCAGCCTATCGATACCTCACAGCATATGCTGTATAGAGGCATCATGGTCAGTGATATACCAAATATGGCGCTGATTATTGGCTATATTAATGCCTCCTGGACGCTTAAAGTCGATATTGCAGCTGAGTATATTTGCCGTTTGTTGAACTATATGGATCAGCAAGGTTATGCGCAGGTGATTCCTCAGGGAGATCAGAGCGAATTGCTTCAGGATACCGTCATGGGCAGTCTCAGTTCGAGTTATATTGCCCGTGCTGCGGATGTGATGCCAAAGCAGGGTAAACATGCTCCGTGGAAAGTCAGCAATAATTATCTCGCAGACCGCAAGGAACTCAAACAGGCTTCCTTTGAAGATGGGGTGCTGAAATTTAGAAAAAACAGCAATGCTTTAAAGCATAAACCGCGTCTGGTTTCTTAAAGTTATATTTTTGCATACAGAAAAAGGAGTCCTAAGAGACTCCTTTTTTATGAATCCATTTTAAAGTGAACGGGCGATGAGTTCTTTCATGATTTCATTGGTACCCGCATAAATCCGATTGGCACGGTTGTCGATATAGGCACGGGCAATCGGATATTCCAGCATATAACCATAGCCGCCATGCAATTGCAGACATTCATCTACGACTTTGCTGTACATTTCTGAAATCTTGTATTTGGCCGCAGCAGCGGCATCTACGCCTAGTTCGTGATTGAGTTGCAGCTGCATATAGCGATCCAGATAAGTGCGGCACACATCGATCTCGGTACGTAGTTCTGCCAGTTTAAAACGGGTATTTTGAAAATGGCTGATGCTCTTGCCAAATGCCTGACGTTCCTTGGTATATTTCACTGTATGGGCAAAAGCGGCTTCAGCGCCTGCCTGACAGATAATCGCCACAATCAGGCGTTCCCAAGCCAGTTCTTTCATCAGCATCATAAAGCCCATGCCTTCCAGACCGAGCAGGTTTTCTGTGGGTACCCGAACATTGTCAAAGAATAGTTCGCAGGTATCCTGTCCTTTCATGCCAATTTTATTCAGCGGCTTGCCTTTGCTAAATCCGGGACGGTCGGCTTCGACCATAATCAATGAAAGATTGGCTGAACCTTTGTCATTATTGCCGGTTTTACAGACCACAATCGCCATGTCACAGAGATAGCCATTGGTAATAAAGATTTTGGAACCATTAATCACATAGTCATCGCCATCGAGTACTGCCGAGGTACGCACTGCTTGCAGGTCAGAGCCAGTTCCCGGTTCGGTCATGGCAATCGCGGTGACGACCTCTCCAGACGCCATTTTCGGTAACCATTGTTATTTTTGAGCTTCATTACCAAAATTCAGCAGATAATTGGCAACAATATCTGAATGCAATGAAAATCCAGTCGCTGAATCTCCGGCATAGGCCTGTTCCTCAATCAAAATCATGCTATACAGCCGGTCTACGCCAGAGCCGCCATATTCTTCGGGCATGGTAGCGCAGAGCAATCCAAGCTCACCGGCTTTATTCCACAGCTCTCGATCTACATGCTGTTGACTTTCATAACGCTCGGTATGTGGAATGACTTCTTTCTCATAAAATTTACGTACCGTCTCGCGAAAAGCATCATGTTCGGTACTAAAGAGTTGGCACGGCAGCATCGGGGCAAGTGGGCGAATGGCTGCAGATTGCATCTTGTTATTCCTTATTTTGATTTGTTTGGTTTAACTTAGGTCATGCCAAGATCAGCAGCAATGAGCGGAATGTTCAAATGACTTAAATCTGCTGATGCTTTTGGTCATTTCTATGAAATCCCTCGAAATTCAGCCAGCGCTTCAGGTAAACTATTCGGGTTTATAACGAGTTGGGGAAATTCGATGACTGATGACATCAGCTTAGAAGAGCGCAAAGTGATTTATCGTGCGCGTCGTGGTCTAAAAGAACTGGATGTATATTTTGATCCCTACGTAAAAAACCATTACCTGAATGCTGAACCTTTCGAAAAACAGATGTTTGCAGAACTGGTTGAGCAGGAAGACCCAGATTTGCTGGACTGGTTTATGGAAGTGTCTGAGCCGCCGCGTCCTGAACTAAAAGATTTTATCAAGAAGCTTAAATTTTACGTTCATGGATAATCGTTGCTTTAAGCTGAAACGCAGTCTGTGTGCATTGGCGTTTCAGCTTTTTATTTTTGCACTGCTGATGTATCTGTTGTATCAGTTATTGCCGATTGCACTTTGGGCAGTGTGCGCTGTCATAGGCTTGGTGATTTATCAGCTGTTTTACCGCAAGACACCACAGATTGAGCAGTTTGAATATCTGGATGGACGTGAATGGTCATTGACTACCAAAGCACGACCGACCCGTCGGGTATGTATTAGTCACGTAATTGATCATCAGGCGTATATTGTGGTGTATTTTCAGCATGCCAAGGCGCGACCTTTATTGATCTGGTGTGATCAATTGCCCTTCAAACAATGGAAATCCTTAAAATTATTGACTAAATTAATTTAGTTGTAAAACAAACGCATTTTAATGATTTAATTAAAATGCTCATAAAACAAATATTTAGACCAAATTCCTATTTTTATTGTCAGACAGAAATCAAGGTTAATCCATGACTTAGAGAAATTGTCTGACAATTTATTCCCTATGTTTTATTTTTAGCCTGTACATTTAACTCACCAACAGCAACTACGGGAGACCTTGATGGAATTTCCAGTGTGGATGTATTTGATCGTCGCGATTGTTTTAGCCTTGGTAGTAGGACGAATCGGGACGGTGCTGAAGGATAAGTTTTCATCTTAACCAAGCAGGGTTTTATCATTTTTCTGCTTGTACAGTTAATAAGTAGCATGTGCTGAACCGTCGCAATGCTACTTTTTTTTGCCCAAAATTTAGGATTCTCCTGAATACAGTCAATTGCAGCGCGGCTATTTAATGGCAAAGTGTCTCGTCTAAATTAGAGTAAATACTCTTTTATTCACAAAATGCTTCTGATATCTTTAGCAGAAAGATGGACATAATCAAAATTATAGAGGACAGGAAAATGTCAGGCGTCCGTAAAATATGCCAAGGTATGGCGACCATTGCAATAACAACAACAGTTTTGACGGGGTGTTCTCAGGTCATTAAAACCGGTGCCAATGTTGCACTGGGTTTCACCGAAAACCATATTGTACCGCCGATTTTAGCGATGGATGATGCTGAAATGGTGTGTAATTCAGGGAATTCTTTAACGCCGGCCATTATGGCGACCAAAGAAATGGGGGCGGATCCAACACGGGTGGCCGTGCTGATGTATTCGGCTGCCGGTATTTGTGCCGAGCAAAAAGCGCTGGAAGCCGAGTTACGCTATTTACGTGCTTCAAAAACCAATCAGGTGGCAGAAGCTCAAGATGCCCGAATCGAGCAGAAGCGCTGGGCGGCACTGGCGGCACAGCGTCAATATACCGGTTATCAACTGTTCCAGAGCCGTTATGAAAAGAAATATCAAAAAGCCCTGGGTGAAGAATGCCCGCGCATGAACAGTGATATCGAGCAAACAGTTTACCTGCTGGGTATGCTCAGTGGCTTGCAGGCCATGACCAATGATATTAACTCGGGTGGTGCAGTGCATGTACCGAAAGATATTGCTGCCGTGGTCGAGCGTGGCATGGTGTGTCTGGATAACGCGAAATTCTGGGGTGCGCCGAATGCCACCCGTGCGGTGATCTGGACTTTGTTGCCAGGCGCAGGGGAAGGCAAGCCTGACCCTTACCAAACATTAAAACAATCTACACAAATTGGTGAGCAAAAAGGTGTACGTTTATCTCATGCCTTGTATGCCGTAGCGGCTCAGGCCAGTGGCGATGATGCCAAAGTTCGGGATGCCTTGAAAACCTTTGCTCAGGCCCGTACGGAGGAAAAACCGGTAAATCCGCAATTCAAGCTGATTGACAGCATGGCCGCGATTATGGTCAGTGGCATATCAGATCGTTACTGGACAGAAAATACTGGTATACGTAGTGGCGATGATGGCATGCAACGTTTCTGGGATGAATCCGACAGCTCTTCTGAGCTCGATGATCTGTTCAGTGCGGATCTGTAATGCAGATACCCTGCATGAAGCTTCAGGGATGAAGTCAAACTAGAGGGTCAGGGAGGACAACAGGCCGATGCTAGATCAACATTTTCGACGAAAAATTATTTTTCTAGCGGCTTTTGTCTCTTTCTCTGCATGTCTGCAAATTTTTCACGATCATTTCATTTACTGGCAAGAAAGTGTGCTGGGTGAATTCTGGCGACTCTGGACGGCGCACTGGGTACATGTGGGCTGGATCCATTATTTTCTGAATATTCTCACCTTTATCTGTTTACCTTTTATTTTTCCACGCGCCACGGTCTGGCATTTCTGTGCCATTTTGCTGATTTTGCCGCCGTTGATCAGTTTAAGTTTTTATTTTTTCTTGCCCAATATTGAAGCTTATGCGGGTCTGTCGGGCGTGCTGCATGGTGCCTATGTCGCCGTAGCCTGTGTACATTTGCTGTATAAGCGGGAACGCGGCTTTGCGGCGTTAGTGTTATTTTTGATCTTTGCCAAACTGGTCTGGGAAAACACCATTGGCAATGTCGGGACGGCGCAGCTGATTGGCAGTCCGGTTTTGGTTGAGGCACATTTACTTGGGGTGATTTGGGGCGTGATTCTGGCGCTGATCTATATTGTGAGCAATTATTTTCGGGATAATTAAAGTGCAGAGATAAATAATTTACTTGGCAGAAAATACAAAAAGAAAATATAAATTGTCATTTTTATTGTGCCAATTTTCATGCAAAGTCAAAACATAGAATAAAGATCCTGACCTTTGAAAAGGAATTTTCTAGGCAGAAGGGAAGATCAGCGTCCTAGACCAAGCATCAGGCCGCTAAAATAAAAATAGGAATACACATGCAAAATAATGATCAAAACAGATCAGGATTAGGTCTGTTGCGTTATATATGGACAGAGTGGATCTCGACCTTCGTCGTGCTGGTTTTACTTTTGCTCACTTTGATTATTGGCACCGGGGAAATGATTCACGGCCAGTTGCTGCGTATGGGGGAGCGTATTTACGGCGATCCGGCAACAGGAATGCAATATTCATTTTTAAGGGCTGAGCCGACGCGTCCACAATGTGAACGCAATATTAATGTCGATCAACGCGTTCAGCAGCAGATAAAAGCCGATGCAGCCGATGAATATGCCGACTTCTTCGGGGTGCGTTCGGAAGCGGATGTCCGTGCTGCGGTGTTACAGGCACAGCAGGTCTGTGAAGAATCCTACCTGTTTTATGATAAAGCCATTCAACATGTGCAAGCACATCCAAGTATTCGGGCTTATCGGACCTTTGAAACTTCTTTCTTTGGCATCTTCAAGTTTGGTACGGAAAACCGGGCTTTGCTTCTGGTCATCATGGTGGTCTTTGCTGCGATCAGTGCCACTCTAAAAACCCATCATATTGGCTTGCGTAGCCCGAGCACGCGTATCGACTTTAAAGTTTATTCGGTCGCCATGCTGGTCGCTAATGCTTTCCTGGCATTTTCATCCTATAGCCAATATCAGTCCGTATTGAACTCGGGCGTGCCGATGGGGGAGATGAAATACATCTACTGGTTGTGGATGATTCTGTTCAGCGCACTCACCCTGATCAGCTTGTATCAGGTGATCAAACAACCAAAACCAACACGTGAGGGTGGCAGTTTTGGTCTGGCCTTTCTGAGTGTGCCGCTATATGCCTATATGGCCATTACTACCGGGATAAACTTCACTTTCTTTATGGACTATCCAATGGGACAGGGGATTTACCTCGGTCAATTGGTGGAGTTTTCTAGTATCTTTCTGAACTTGGCCTTGTTTATCTGGGCCGGTATGTTGCTGAAACAGACCCGTGTCGTGGACATGTTCCTGAATATTCTGCGTCCATGGAATCTGGCCCCTGAAACCCTGACCTGGTTAATCTTGCTGGCAGCTGCATTACCGACCGCCTATACCGGAGCATCAGGGATTTTCGTAATTGCCGCAGGTGCGATTATTTACAAGGAAGTCTGGAATGCGGGCGGACGCCGTCAGTTTGCATTGGCCGCCACTGCAATGTCTGGTTCACTGGGCGTGGTCTTACGTCCTTGCTTGCTGATTGTCGTCGTGGCATCACTCAATAAAGAAGTGACCACCGACTTGCTCTATCACTACGGGATTTATGTCTTCCTGCTCAGTTCGACTTTATTCCTGGTAATTTCCCTGTTCTTTGCAGAAAATAAATTCCGCATTGCCGCACCTACTGTGGCTGCTCCTCAATCCGGTCGTGCCTTTATTGCGATTATTCCATATATCGTGATTTTCATTCTGACCTGGTTATTCTATAAATATGCCTTGTCGACTGACCTGAATGAATTTACCGCACCGGTGATGATGCCAGTCATTCTGCTGATGATTGTCTTGTTCGACAAGTTGCGTCATGAACCTGCGCCGTTGCCGGCAGTAGGGCATTGGGATGAAACTTTGACCGCAACTTTAAACTCAAGATCGACACCTGAACTGGCAACAGCCGGTGCTGCGGCCAATGCAGAATATCGTGAGGCTGAACATAGCGAACAATCAGGCAAAGAACTGGTGGTTGATCATGCTGTGCAGCGCTCAAAGGCGACCGAAATTTTACGTCAAGTCGGTTTCTGGAAGTCCATGCATATTTCGACCAGTGAGACCGTGGGCCATATTGGTGCCTTGGTCATTCTGATGGCACTCTCGGTGAGTGTCGGTGGCTTGCTGGAACGTATTGAAATTATGGAAGCCTTCCCGACCGATATCAGTAGTACTATTTTGGTGATTTCACTGATTGTCGGCTTGATGATTTTTGTCGGGATGATCATGGATCCATTTGGCGCGGTGATTCTGATTTCGGCAACCGTGGCTCCAGTGGCTTACCAATATGGCATTCATCCAGTTCATTTCTGGATGATTACCCTGATTGGTTTTGAGCTGGGTTATGTGACGCCACCGGTTGCGCTGAATCATCTGCTGGCCAGACAGTCGATTGGCGATGCTGAGGTGGCTGAAGCGGATGCGGAAGTTCGCCATCTGTCTTTTTACTATCGTTATGAACGCTGGATTTTACCAATGATAGTATTGCTGCCTGCGATGCTGATCATTGCCTATGTGCCTTATATGTTTAAGCTGTTCGGCTGGTATCAATAAAAGAAAAGCAATAAAAAAGCACTTTCGGGTGCTTTTTTATTTATTTGATTTAAATTCGTTAATCAAATTTTGGATGAATTCAGGCGCTTTTGTAGAATCGGGCTACACAATAGAATCGCACAGAAAATCAGCCCCAGCCCAATCACGCTATAGAGGTCCGGAAATTCCTGCCAGAACAGAAAGCCCCACATGCCGGCAAAGAAAATCGCCACATAGTTGACCGGTCCAATCTGTCCTGCCGGAGCCAGCTTGTAGGCATTTGACATAAACAGTTGGCTGAAATTGGCCAGGATGCCGGCAGTAATCAGATAGCTGAGTTCTGTTAGGGTATAAGGTCGCCATAGCCAGAACATCGGAATCACTGAAATCAGGGTGCCAATAAAGCAGAAATAAAACACGATTTTTTCCGGAGACTCAGTTTTAGTCAGTGCCCGAACCGTGACAAAGGCCATCGCCGCCAGAAAGCTCGCACTCAAACCAATGACCGACATCAGGTTAATTAGACCCGAATCCGGTTTGGCAACACAGAGTACCCCGACGAAACCAATCAGAGCCGCGACTAACATGCTTGGTGTGATTTTTTCCTTGAGAAATAGCCAGGCAATCAGTGGAATAAAAATCGGGGAAGAGTAGGTAAAGACCATGGCATTGGAGAGTTTTAAATGCGCGATGGCATAGAAAAAGCCGTACATGGCAGTCAGGCCGACCACTGCGCGCCAGGTGTGCATCCACAGCTTTTCAGTTTTGAAAAAAACAATGCCTTTATTGAAAATGAAGGGCAGGAAAATAAACAGCCCAACAAAATTGCGAAAGAAGACCACTGTGGCATTATCAACCGTTGCCGAGGCATAACGGATACACACGCCCATAACTGAAAAGAGAAAAGCAGAGCAGGTCAGTAACAGAATGGCTTTAAGCAGATGCGGAGCGGCTGGGGCGGACATGGAAACAACTGAGCTAGAAGATCTGACGATATTCTAGCTGAAATGCTGTCGAGATTTACTGGCTTTGAGCAAATTGTGCTTCAAGTAACTTGATCTGTTCCTCTTTCAGTTGGATCAACTGGTCGGCATCGCTATGCTGCGCATCCAGTGTGGCTTTTTGTTCATTGAGCTGAACTTGGATGTCATCTAATTTAGCCACTTCTTCTTTGGCCAAACTGGCATTCTCCGGCACTGGTGCATCTAACAGCTGATCTGATACCAGTGCTTTAGCTTCGATCGCCTCAGCTGCTTTCGCTGCCGCCGTATCTTCTTCAGTTTTCGCCGCAGGTTTTGCTGCCGGAACAGCCGCGATATCTTCCTGATGTATGCGTTCCGCTTCACCGGAAGAGGCATTCAACCACTGATATAGCAATACCAATGCAACGACAGTAACTAAAGCCCCCATAATCCCCATTAAAAGTTTGGGGTTATTTCTTTGTTCTACTGACATAGCTTGAACCTTGATTTTTATTTTACTGAACGAGGTTTAAACTGAATCACGCCAACTTCATCTGGAATAGCTGGTGTTTCTGGTTGGTCAACATGTGTGGGACGATTTTCTTCATAACCACATTCAATACATTCGATCCATTCATCTTCACCAGAGGTCAGCATGACAACGCGATCTAACGCCTGACATTTTGGACATTTTGCGCCTGCAATGAAACGACGTTTAATGGTCATCATACTCACCTTGTGATCAACTTAAAAAGCTAGTTTAAGCGTTTTTAGAGGGGTTCGTCCAACCTTGATGACGCAGCAATGCATCTATTTTTGGCTCGCGTCCGCGGAAATTGATAAATGCGTCAAGTGCTGTGTCTTTTCCGCCAACTGCGAGGATATTTTCCCGAAACTGCTTTCCGGTAGTGGTATTAAAAATACCTTCATCTTCAAAGCGGTCGAAGGCATCACTGGCCAAAACTTCGGCCCATTTATAGGAATAATATCCCGCTGCATAACCACCGGCAAAAATATGACTGAAGCTGTGCTGGAAACGGTTATAGTCGGTGGTCGGTAGAACCGCATATTTTTCACGGATCTCATTCAAAGTAGCCTGAACCTGTGCTGCATTTAAAGCCGGATTGGCTCGGTGAATACTCAGGTCAAACAGGGCAAATTCAAGCTGACGCAGGGTTTGCATGCCAGACTGGAAGAAACGTGCATCGAGCAGGGCTTTCAGCAACTCTGCCGGCAAGGATTCTTGAGTTTCAATGTGCTCGCTGAGCAGATCCAGACTTTCCTGATCCCAGGCCCAGAATTCCATAAACTGGCTTGGCAGTTCGACCGCATCCCAAGCCACGCCATGGGTACCTGCTACCGCAATATTGTCCACTTCTGTCAGCATATGATGCAGGCCATGACCAAATTCATGGAACAAGGTGATGACTTCATCATGGGTCAAGAGTGCAGGGCGATTGCCGACGGGTGGAGTAAAGTTACCGACCATATAACAAATCGGTTTTTGCAAGCCATCACTGGTCTGCATACGGGAACGGAAACCGCTCATCCATGCACCGCCACGTTTGCCTTGACGTGCATACAGATCAAAATAGAAACCGCCAATCACCTGACCCTGATCTTCTAGTTCAAAATAACGTGCATCTGGATGCCAGACAGGCGCTTCACGTTCAATGACTTGAATGCCATACAGACGATTCACAATACTGAACAGGCCTTGCAGGATTTTTGGTGCAGGGAAGTAAGGTTTAAGCACTTCCTGTGACAAATTAAATTGCTGCATTTTCAGCTTTTCAGAATAATAGCCACTGTCCCACGGTTGCAGATCACGGATGCCATCTTCAGCAGCAATCGCTTTCAGTTCTGCAATTTCTTTCTCTGCTGGCGCGCGGGCATGCTCTGCCAGATCACGCAAGAATTCGTCTACGGTCTCTACACTTGGTGCCATTTTGCTGGCTAAGGACAATTCCGAATAATTATTAAAGCCCAGCAGTTTTGCCATTTCCAGACGCAGACTGAGAATTTCTTCGATCAATGCAGTATTATCGAACTCGGTTTTTTCAGACTGATCTGAGGCGCGTGTAGTATAAGCCTTATACAGCTCTTCACGCAGAGGACGGTTTTCGGCATGGGTCATAATGGCCAGATAAGATGGGAAATCCAGCGTCGCTACCGGTTGATCCAGCTCGTGTTGCTGACCATATTGTTTTAACAGTTCAATATTACTGGCAGATAAACCTGCTAATTCATTTTCATTCAGGGGTCTGAAATAAGCCTGAGTCGCATCCAGCACATGGTTCGAAAAGTCAGAAGATAATTGTGACAGACGCGCAGAAATCTCTGCATAGCGTTTTTTCGCTTCACCTTGCAAAGCCACACCAGACAGTTTGAAGTCACGTAGGGCCAGTTTAATCGCACTTTGCTGTGCTGCCGGGAGGTCATTAAAAATCGAGGCATCATGAATGTGCTGATAGGTTTGATACAGCGCCGTATGTTGACCCAGTTGCGTATAGTATTCGCTGAGACCCGGTAATAAGGCCTGATAGACTTCACGGGTTTCGGCATTGTTCATGACTGCGTTTAAATGCGACAGGATGCCCCAAGACTCACTCATATTATTTTCGAGCGTGTCGACATGTTCTAGTGTCGCCAGTTGTTCCTGTACCGAGGTCGGGGTTTCAGTGAGTTCGTTCAGGAATTTTTGTCCCTCAGCAATACAGCTTTCAATTTTTTGTTTGAGCTCTGCTAGCGTAATCTGATCAAATTGTGGAACAGGCAAAGTTGCCTTTTCTAAAGTCATGTCGGTCTGCCAAATTAATTTTCTGTATTGAATCTAGATGTAGGGTCTTTAAGCTGGGAAATCAAGCAGATTCCGGTTTTTTATCGCTGTTCTTTGGCAAGCATTGAGATTGTTCGCTTGGAAATATGCAAGATGAATAAAAAAGAGCGCCGTAGCGCTCTTTTTAAACCATCAAAAATTATTCAGTCTTGGCTTTTGCATTCGACTTTTTCTTTTTGACCTTGGCCTTTTTCTTTACTTTATCTTTAACCTTTGCTTCAGACTTTCCTGCAGATGATTTAGCAGACTTTTTACTGTAAGAGCTGGGTTTTCCTTTTCCTTTTTTGCGTCGTATGGGTTGTTCTCCATCGGCGCTCAAGTTGGATTTAGATTCACGTTCATTATTGCCAAACACTTCTTCTGTCGCTGCTGGACGTGATACTGGTTTTTTCTCACTCACGCGCGGTGCACGGGCACGAACTGCACGGCCGGCATGACTGAGTTGTTGCACCAGTTCAAAATCGATCTTACGTTCTTCCAGATTGACACCGGCAACCTTGATTTTGACTTCATCACCCAGACCAAAGACCTGACCACGGTTCTGGCCGATCAGATTCTGGCTGCTTTGATCAAAGACAAAGAAGTCATCACCTAGCTGGCTGACATGCACCATACCATCGACATACAGATCTTTTAACGTGACAAACAGGCCAAATTCTGCCGTTGCACTAATAATGCCGACAAATTCTTCGCCCAGATGCTGCTGCATATAATGACATTTCAACCAGGTCGTCACCGAGCGCGACGCTTCATCTGCACGACGTTCTGTGGCAGAGAAATGGTCACCAGCTTCATCTAAAGCACCGCCTGAAAGCGGAGATGGCTTGTTATTTAAATGTGCTTTGATTGCACGATGCAATAACAAATCCGGATAACGGCGAATTGGTGAAGTGAAATGTGTATAGGCTTCATAAGCCAGACCATAATGGCCTGCATTACTCGCACCATAGTAAGCCTGCATCATGGAGCGTAATAACACCGCATGAATACTTGGTGCATCAATCCGTTCTTTGGTCGCTTCAATCACCGCCTGATAATCTTTCTGAGTCGGCTGTTCCGGGAAATTCAAACCCAGCAGCTTGACGAAGTCACGGACTTTCTGGATACGTGAGAACTCAGGTGGCTCATGCACGCGGTACAACATTGGCATTTCATTTTTCAATGCATATTCTGCGGCTGCCACGTTGGCCAGCAACATACATTCTTCAATCAGCTTATGCGCATCATTACGGCTGCGTGGAAGAATTTCTTTAATTCCGCCCAGTTCGTCGAAGGTCATGTAAGTTTCAACAGTTTCAAATTCCATGGCATGGCGTTCAGCACGTAAACTTTTAAGAACTTGATAAAGCTGGAACAGGGTGTTGATCGACTTGCGGACTTCGCGATCTTCAGTAATGGCTTGACTATCGCCTTCCAGATACTGTGCGACCTGATCATAGGTCAAACGTGCTTTGGAATGCATGACAGATGGATAGAACTCAAAACCGGTGACTCGGCCAGCACGTGACAATTTTAAATCACAGACCATACATAGGCGGTCAACATTCGGATTTAAAGAACACAGGCCATTCGACAATGCTTCAGGCAGCATCGGTAAAACAAAGTGCGGGAAGTACACCGAAGTACCACGTTCCTGCGCTTCGTCATCCAGTGGTTTGCCTGGACGCACATAATGGCTGACATCGGCAATGGCCACGACCACACGATAGCCGCCACCCGGACGTTTTTCGGCATAAACCGCATCATCGAAGTCACGTGCATCTTCACCATCAATGGTGACCAAGGCTAAATCACGCAGATCCACACGACCTTCACGGTCTTTGGCCGTTGGCTCTTTAAAGCTTTCGGCTTCTTTAACCACTTCTTCCGGGAATTCATAAGGCAAACCATATTCTAAAATGGTTTGTGGAATAATGATTTCAGTATCGGCCTTGTCTGCCATGGACTGCACAATATGTCCAGTCGCGAATTCTTCACGGGTCGGATAGGTATCAATCGCCACACGAATAGAGTCACCCAGATTAGCCTGGGCATGTTCGATCAGTTCTTTTTCAAGGGTGATTGGCTGATGCGCATTTGGGTTGGCTGGCTGGATAAAGTATTCACCATCATATTCTGACACTTTACCAATGATCTGTTTGACACGATGCTGCACAACTTCCGTAATGTAGCCCCAGGCCTTACCTTTACGGTCTACCGAAGTCTGACGCACTTTAACGCGGTCACCATTAAAGACCAGGCGCAGTTCACGCTCAGCCAATAATAGGTCGTCCTGGCCGGAAATGTTGGCAGTTCCCATCCCTCGGGAATTGATATAAACCGTCGCTTCGGATTCAGGTTGCTCGACGGCAATCTGAAACTTGTAGCCGTCTTTCATCAGTTGCCCGTCACGAACCATCGCAATTAAACGATGGCTCAGGGCATCAATACTTTTTTGATCTGCAATTTCAAAATGTTCGACCAGGTCTGCATGGGACTGGGCATTGTTCTTTTCGATGGTTTCTAAAATGAGCGTGCGGCTAGGGATAGGGTTGTCATAACGTTCGGCTTCAGCTTTTGCTTCAGGATCGACCCAGTTTTTCATCATGTCTTTAAATTTATCTTAGGAGATAGGTTTAGCATAAAACATGTATGCGCAGACTGCACGTAAATGATTGCAATAATCCATTTAAGTTTTCAATTTTCTGTTAATTTTCGATAACTGGAAATTTATGCAGTTTTTTTGCCATCAAAATGCACGAAAAATCGAGGAATTGCTTAAAAAGTATTTAAACGAGCAAAAATATGCACTTTTTTTTGATGCTGCGCTTGCAGTGCCATGCCGAAATTTGTATTATGGCCGCACGTTACGGTGAGATGGGTGAGTGGCTGAAACCACGTCCCTGCTAAGGACGCATACGGGTAACTGTATCGAGGGTTCGAATCCCTCTCTCACCGCCACGCTTACTTACGTCGCGCGCTCATAGCTCAGCTGGA